>JABLXP010000005.1 GCA_013178045.1 Bacillota bacterium | reverse complement strand
CCTGGAATAAAATGTTAAATTACATTGTGGTTTGGTTTTTGACCTTAATCTAGCGAAAAAAGAGTACATCTAAACGACTAACAATGTTTTACCTTTAACAAAAAAGCTAATTTTGCAAAAGGCTCATTTAATTACTGTTAGGATTGGGCAGGGGATATTAGTGGAGAAAATTCTCGTGTCGGTTATAACTAAGACGATCTTATTGTATCAAAAATATATTTCACCTTTAAAAACCCCGTCATGTCGTTTTTATCCCAGTTGCTCGACATATACCATACAAGCCCTGGAGAAAAAAGGGATAATTAAGGGTTTGTTTTTGAGTGTTCGGCGAATTCTGCGATGTCATCCATTTAATCCGGGAGGGTATGACCCTGTTTAATCTCGCCGGTAGGCCGTAAATATTCTTTTGAGTTTTGAGAGCGGTTTATGTGAAGAGTGGAGGAGGTGAATCCTGCGTCAAACCTAACGATAATGGTACCGGCGAGAGACGATAGGGTTTGAGCAGGGGAAGAACTTTGTGGGCGAAACTGGTTGCGGGATTTTCTGATATTATACAATTATTCTATAATTTTACAGTGCAAATTGGTCTCCCCAGTTATGGGTTGGCAATTATTCTGCTAACGATCGTGATCAAGATGGTATTGTATCCCCTGACGATTAAACAAATGATGTCGATTAAGGGATTAAAAGAGATTCAACCGAAAATTGACGAAATTAAGCGTAAATATCATGATAAGAAGGATAAAATGCAGGAAGCGATTATGCAACTCTACAGAGAGCACAATGTTAATCCACTGGCGGGATGTTTGCCCTTACTGGTTCAGATGCCTTTCTTAATCGCATTGTATCAAGCGCTTTTACATTTTAATTATATAAATCCAAGTCATGCAAGATTTTTTTGGATTCAGAATTTAAGCGAACCAGATCCCTGGATTATACCGATATTGGCTGGCTTAACCACCTGGTGGCAACAAAAGGTAAGCATGGTATCGCCCAATGACCCTAACCAAAAAATGATGTTGATCTTTATGCCGTTATTCCTGTTCTGGATTGCGCGGAGTATTCCGGCCGGGTTGGGTTTGTATTGGGTTGTCTTTAGTGTGGTGGGTGCAATTCAACAGATCATTATTAATCGGCAAGTACGACCAATACCGGTACCGGCAGTTGAGGGGAGAAACAAGAAGGAGGATCGGAACAAGAAATGAAGATGGTCGAAAAAAGCGGAAAAACAATAGATGAAGCGATTGAGGCGGCTTTAGCGGAATTAGGCGTTGGCAGGGAGAACGTGGAAATAGAAGTTTTAGAAGAGGGTAATAAGGGGATTTTTGGCATAATTGGTGTCCGTTTAGCACGTGTCCGTTTGACTGTTAAAGACGATCCGGCCGGTCGTGCCGTCGCTTTTTTAGAAGAAATTTTCAAATCAATGAATGTTCAAGCTCAGATAGATGTAAAAATGAACGGGGACAATATCTATATTTGTTTTAGTGGCAAAGACCTAGGTATTCTAATTGGACGGCGTGGCGATACCCTGGACGCCCTGCAGTACCTGGTAAATCTGGCGGTCAATAAATCTGGTGAAAAACGAGTTAAGATCGTGCTTGATGTGGAGGAATACCGTAAGCGTCGCGAAGAAACAATAGTCAAGTTAGCCCACCGACTTTCTGATAAAGTAAAAAGAACAAAAAAGAACGTTGTGTTAGAGCCCATGAATCCTCACGAGCGGCGGGTAATTCATACGGCCTTGCAAAATGACCCTTCTGTTTATACATTCAGTCAAGGGAATGAACCATATCGAAAGGTGGTCATATCTTTAAAAAAGTAGATCGCCCCGGTTCAAGAATTAGTTGGACGGGGCGAAAAGTACGGAGAGATAAGGAAGCGGAATCCAAATAGTAAGGGAATATCGATATTTGCAAGTGGGGCCGCTTGTTGTTAGTATTCTAACCACGGGCGGTTTTTTTGATCTGGTTTAAAGGAGTTGTTGAGTGTGCTTACTGATACGATTGCTGCTATTGCCACCGCTGTTGGCGAGAGCGGTATAGGGATTATTCGCGTCAGTGGTGAACAGGCGATTGCTGTTGTAGATAAAGTATTTTCCGCTAAGCGCGCAATAAGATTGAGGGAATGCGCTACTCACACCCTGCACTTGGGTTATATTATCGACCCGGTTAGTGGGGAAAAGGTTGATGAAGTTTTAGTTTCTCTGATGAGAAGGCCGAAAAGTTTCACTGGTGAAGATGTTGTGGAGATTAATTGTCATGGTGGATTGGTCCCGCTGAGAAAAACCTTGGAGCTGTTGTTAAAGGCGGGGGCTAGAATGGCCGAACCGGGTGAATTTACAAAGCGCGCGTTTTTGAATGGAAGGATTGACTTGGCTCAAGCCGAATCGGTGATCGATATTATTCGGGCGAAAACAGACGCCAGTTTAAACGTAGCTTTAGGACAATTAGAGGGTCGGTTATCGGAACGGATACGAGATGTTCGTCGCATGATTGTTGAACTGTTAGCGTTTATTGAGGCAAACATAGATTTCCCAGAAGAAGACATCGAGGAAATATCGCGAGGAGAAATTTTAGCCAGAGTTGAAACCATTCGCACCGCAATTGCTGATTTACTGATTTCAGCTGAGCAGGGAAGAGTTTATCGAGAGGGTTTGCGCGTAGTCATTGTTGGACGGCCAAATGTGGGGAAATCCAGTCTGTTGAATGCCTTACTCAAGGAAAAGCGGGCCATTGTTACAGATATTCCGGGGACAACGCGGGATGTTTTAGAAGAAATACTTAATATTCGAGGAATCCCGGTGCGCATTATCGACACAGCAGGAATCAGAGAGACAGGTGACCCGATCGAAAGGATTGGCGTAGAAAAGGCTCAGGAATATTTAAATCTGGCTGATTTGGTTTTGCTGGTACTGGATGCGGGTGAGAAATTGTCCGCAGAAGATCGCCGGATCATTGAGATGGCCCAAAAAAAGCCGACTATTGTCTTGATAAATAAAACAGATTTAGTCGAACAACGACTTAATGAGCAAGAGGTTGAAGAATTAGTAATAGGTGCCAAGATCTTGCGTATCTCAGCGAAAGAAGAATTAGGTCTTAATGAACTTGACGAAAAAATTGTTGAGATAGTCACTGGTGGTTCAATCAAACGGGAAAGTCCTCTGGTTAGCAATATACGTCATAAAATTGCCCTGGAGGAAGCACAGGCGAATTTAGCTGATGTCGTAGATGCATGCGTGGCTGGCGTATCTCTAGACTGTCTGGCGATTGATATACGGGAAGCGTGGGAACGCTTAGGTGAAATCACCGGGGAAACGGTGACTGAAGACATCATTGACCAAATCTTTTCCCAATTTTGTATCGGTAAATAGCTGGGGGTGAGAGAGTATGGAGTACATCGCGGGGGAATACGATGTCGTGGTAGTCGGGGCAGGACATGCTGGTTGTGAAGCCGGACTGGCGGCCGCACGCATGGGCTGCCGAACTTTAATTCTCACAATCAGTCTGGACAATATTGCATTAATGCCTTGTAATCCTGCCATAGGCGGACCCGCTAAGGGTCACCTGGTACGAGAAATCGATGCCCTGGGTGGAGAAATGGGTATAAATATAGATAAAACATTAATCCAGGTCCGGATGTTAAATACAGGAAAAGGACCGGCGGTGCGTGCGCTGCGGGCTCAAGCAGATAAAAAAGATTACCAACGGGAAATGACCTATACCCTACAAAAGCAAAAAAACCTGGACCTTAAACAAGCCATGGTGGAACGAATCATTACCCAGAATGGCCGGGTTGCTGGTGTAGTAACGAAAACCGGGGCGATTTTTAAGTGCCGTGCCGTGGTGATTACTACTGGTACCTATCTCAAGGGGCGGGTGATTATCGGTGATGTCGCTTACAGTAGCGGCCCGCATGGTCAGTTCCCATCGATCACGCTCTCCGATAGTTTACGTGATTTAGGGTTGGAACTGGGTCGCTTTAAGACTGGAACCCCGGCGCGTGTAGACCGGCGTAGTATTGATTTTAGTAAAATGATTCCGCAACCTGGGGATGAACAAGGATGGTGTTTTTCCTTTATGAATTCCCCTAGGCGTCGGAAGCAAGTACCATGCTGGTTGACCTATACCACAGAAGCCACACATCGAGTAATACGAGATAATCTTCACCGTTCACCTCTATATAGTGGTGAGATTAAAGGCACCGGTCCACGTTACTGTCCTTCAATTGAAGACAAAGTTGTGCGCTTTGCCGACAAACTTAATCACCAGGTATTTATTGAACCAGAAGGATGGAACACTCAGGAGATGTATGTTCAGGGTATGTCAACCAGTCTTCCTGAAGATGTTCAGATCGCTATGTTACGGACAATCCCTGGTTTAGAGAACGTCCAGGTTATGCGGGCTGGGTATGCGATCGAATACGATTATTTGGTGCCTACCCAATTATGGCCGACCCTGGAATGTAAAACGGTGCCTGGATTGTTCAGTGCCGGGCAGATTAATGGAACTTCCGGATATGAAGAGGCAGCGGCGCAAGGGATTATAGCTGGAATAAATGCAGCTTTGTCTATTAAAGGAGAAGAACCACTGATCTTGAAGCGTTCTGATGCTTACATTGGTGTTTTAATTGATGACTTGGTTACAAAAGGTACAAATGAACCGTATCGCATTATGACGTCCCGGGCTGAATACCGCTTGTTATTAAGGCAGGACAACGCTGATCTACGATTAACTGAAAAAGGATGGCAGGTTGGTTTGGTAACACCAGAAAGGTATCGGCGATTTTGTGAAAAACGTGAAGGTATAAAAAAAGGGCTCCAATGGTTAAAGGAGACCACTGTCACCCCGAATAATACAAAGGTGAGGGAGGTATTGCAGAAGCAGGGCAGCAGCGAGTTGCGACAGCCGACAACTTTATTAGAACTACTGCGCCGACCCGAGATCAGCTATGTAGATGTCACGATGATGGTGGAGGAAGAAGTAAAAGCAGTTCCTGATGAGGTTAAGGAACAGATTGAGATTGAGGTCAAGTATGAGGGGTACATCTGTAAGCAAATGGCCCAAGTCGAACGTTTTGAAAAGCTGGAGAACAGGCGGATTCCTGAAGAAATAGATTATAATAAGATAAATGGCTTGTCGTCTGAAGCGAGACAAAAATTAACACGTTTGAGACCAGCCTCGATTGGACAGGCTTCACGGATTTCCGGCGTTTCACCGGCGGACATTTCTATTTTGCTGGTGTACCTAGAGCAGTGGCGGCGTAGCCGTGAACAGGAAAGAAGGAACGAACTTGTCTAGTTTTAAAGAGAAATTACAGCAGGCAATTCAGGAACTGGGGATATCCCTTTCTGAGGAACAAGTAAGTCTGCTTGAGAAATACAAAAAAATTCTCCAAGAATGGAACACACGGATGAATTTAACAGCGATCGACGATGATGAAGCTATGCTTTGGAAGCATTTCATTGATTCTCTGATGTGCACCCGCTATGTTGAATTTACCCCGGGCATGAGGATTATTGATGTAGGAACTGGCGCCGGCTTTCCGGGAATCCCTTTGAAGGTTTGGCAGCCAGGATTGAAAATGGTGTTGCTCGATTCCGTTAAAAAAAAGGTAAATTTTCTCAACGAGGTAATTAAACAGTTGGATTTAACTGAATGTGTAGCAATATGGAGTAGAGCCGAAGAACTGGGGCATCAAGAAAATTATCGTGATAGCTTTGACCGAGTAGTCGCGCGCGCTGTGGCTAGATTAAACATATTAATTGAATACTGCTTCCCCTTCGTAAAAGTCGGCGGAATTTTTGTTGCATACAAAGGAGTTGAGGGAAGGAGTGAATTAGAGAATGCTATAAAAGCGATTGGTATACTAGGTGGAGAAGTGGAAAATGTGTATGAAACTGTGCTTGGTCCCGGTCAGGAAAAACGTACCATTATCGTTATTAAGAAAATTGTGCCAACTCCTAAGGGTTATCCCCGGCGGGTTGGCATTGCTGAGAAAAGACCTTTGTAAAAAACGAATAAAATTTTTGGTTGATATTAAAGCAACTAGGGAAGTTTTCATTTATGGCAGGATTTCTAAACATGAACAAGAATATTGAGAATGAAAGAGGTACAAGAGACGGAACAATCGATAAATCTTTTTGTTAGATGTTCACCCTGGACAATGCAGGAAGGAAGTTCGGTGTATTTGTTGAATTCTAAGTGATAATGTGATGTGTAAGGCTGGCAGGGGGGTGATCGGGTCATGGGCAAGGTAATGGCTATTGCTAACCAAAAGGGGGGTGTGGCGAAAACCACTACCGCAGTTAACCTAGGAGCATGTTTAGCCGCTAACGGCCGAAAAGTGTTGCTGATAGATATCGATCCCCAGGGGAATGCAAGCAGTGGGCTGGGTGTAGATCGGCAGGATTTAAAAGCTTGTGTGTATGATATTTTGATCAACGGCATTCCGGTGGAAGCGGTTATTCAAGGGACGGAAATTCCAAATTTGTATGTTGTTCCTGCTACTATCCAGCTGGCTGGCGCAGAGATTGAGCTGGTTTCCGCGATATCCCGGGAAGCCAAGTTAAAAAAAGCCATCGAACGGGTTCGAGATGAATACGATTATGTCATCATCGACTGCCCACCGTCGCTCGGCTTGTTAACTCTGAACGCGCTTACTGCGGCCGACCGCTTATTGATCCCGATTCAGTGTGAATATTATGCCCTGGAAGGGCTCGGCCAGTTAATACATACCTTTCAGCTGGTCAAAAAGCACCTCAACCCCAGCTTGGAAATAGAAGGCGTTGTTTTAACTATGTTTGATGCGAGGACAAATCTGTCGATTCAGGTAGTTGATGAAGTAAAGGCATATTTTAAGAATAAGGTATTTCGCACGATCATCCCGCGAAACATTAGATTGAGTGAGGCACCCAGCCACGGGAAACCGGTTATAACTTATGATCCAAAGTCACGAGGAGCCGAGGTATATCATGAATTAGCGAAGGAAGTGATGGAAAATGAATAAAAGGGGATTAGGGCGAGGATTGCAAGCACTTATACCAAATACGCCGGTCGCCCAGGATGGCGAGGGAATGATCCGGGAGCTTGCTATTACGGCCATCCGCCCAAACCCCCAACAACCACGGCGGGAATTTAAGGAGGAAAAACTGGCAGAACTGGCGACTTCGATAAAAGAACATGGGGTTATTCAGCCAGTAGTAGTTCGACCGGTAGGAGAAGGCAGCTACGAATTAATAGCCGGTGAACGTCGCTGGCGGGCTTGCCTGAAGTTAGGGCTGGACACGATTCCGGCAATTATTAAAGAGGTCGATGATTTAAATGTCACAGAATTATCGCTTGTTGAAAACATTCAGCGTGAAGATCTCAATCCATTAGAAGAAGCAACAGCATACCGACGATTAATGAACGAGTTTGGTTTTACGCAAGAAAAGTTGTCAGAACGGGTAGGAAAAAGCCGATCTTACATTGCTAACTCTGTTCGATTGCTGAATTTACCGCCAAAAGTGCAGGAACTAGTAGCTGACGGGATTCTTTCAACAGGACACGCCAAGGCGTTACTGGGTATCTCTGAGGAAAAAAAACTTATGGAAATGGCTGAGCGTGCTGCTCGGGATAATCTAACTGTTAGAGAAGTGGAAAATTTGGTGCAGCTTGAGAACCGACCTCTCAAAATAAGCCGGAAGCAGACAAGTTCACAGGAACAGGACGGAGCCATGAGGGAGATTGAGGAGCGGTTACGCGAAATTTTTAACACAAAAGTTAATATAAAAAAAGCCGGGAAGGGCGGAAAGATTGAAATTTGTTATTACAGCGAAGAAGAATTACAGAGGATAGTGGAGACAATCCTTGATGGACAGGACGTATAGAGTGGAAGGATGAAATAGAAATGTATATAAATGGTCAGGATAAAAACAATGAATGTTCCACGTGAAACAAATTGCTGGACCATGAGCAGCCATAAATTGTTCCACGTGGAACAGTATTTTTTGTCTGCGAAAGACGTATCTGGATATATATTTTCAAGGGATGGAGCAAAGTTATGTGGGGGACAATTGTAAACGCAGGAGCAGTAATAATTGGCGGAATGCTCGGCGTAATCATTGGACAAAAAGTGAGTAGAGGCATGGGAGATACTCTCATGAAGGGGATTAGTCTAGCGGTTATATTAATCGGGTTACAAATGGCGTTGACAACCCAGAACATCCTAATCGTAATCGGTAGCCTGGTTGCAGGCGGGACAATCGGCGAATTACTGGAGTTCGAAGGTCGGTTAGAACAATTAGGAAAAAGGCTAGAGGAAATGATGAAAGAAAAAAAGGGCAATGTAGCTCGGGCTTTTGTTACCTCGAGTCTTATTTATTGTGTTGGAGCAATGGCAATTGTTGGTTCGCTGGAAAGCGGGCTGCATCAAAATTATCAAATTCTCTACGCCAAGTCTATCCTCGATGGTATTTCCGCCGTCGTTTTTGCTTCCACCATGGGGTTGGGGGTGGTTTTTTCGGCAGGGTCAATATTTATCTACCAGGGAGGGATAACATTGTTGGCTGGGTGGTTGCAGGGAGCGCTAACTCAGCCAGTAATCACGGAGATGTCAGCGACAGGTGGACTATTAATCATGGGGATCGGTTTTAACATGTTAAACATTAGCGTGATAAAAGTAGGAAACCTCCTGCCAGCGATACTGGTGGCTGCATTGCTGGCTGGGATTTTCCTTTGATTGGTGTCAATTATCACGTTTTTGTTTTAGAAATTGGGAACGGACGGCATCGTACACAACCCACAAAGGCACACCATGGGTTTTAGCAGCAAGGCGACAATCTTCGAATTCAGGGGCGAAATATTCTGAAGCGATATTTGATGTTACGGCAGTTGACAGGTTCTTTCTGAATTTAACCCGGATCTCACCATAGGGAGTAGGGACAACCTCCCGGAACCGGTCAGCGATAAAGCGGCGTTCTTCCCGAATGCGAACACCAAGGGTAGTGGTTTCTTCAAGGAGGATAACACATAAGCGGTCAGCCAATTCTGGCGCACTGAGGACGGTGAGTAATGTCCCCGGGCGATTTTTTTTCATCTGAACCGGTGTCAGGAATACGTCCAGCGCCCCCTCGCTGAATAGACGCTCGGCCACATAGGCATACCATTCGGGGTTCATGTCGTCAATGTTTGTTTCTAACACGCATACGGATGTTTGTTGATCTAAGGTATTATGCGGTGAAGTCATATTGTTGGCCATTTCTTCCCCGACCACCAGACGCAAAACATTGGGGAATGAGCGCTCATTACTGCCGGCTCCATAGCCAATTCTTTCAATTGTCTGGGCCGGCAGGGTGCCAAAAGCAGTGGCCAGAGAGGTAACCAGGGCTGCTCCGGTTGGGGTGACCGTCTCCCCAGTGACCTGAACCGAATAAACAGGGAAACCCTTCAATAGCTCCAGGGTAGCCGGTGCCGGAAGGGGCAGGACACCATGGGCGCAATTAACAAACCCAGAACCCATCGGCAACGGAGAGCAGAAGATTTTCTCTACGCCGAGGAGATCAAAACCCGCCACTGTCCCAACAATATCAACTATTGAGTCAATTGCGCCAACTTCATGAAATTGAAGAACTTCAAGTGGACAACGGTGAATAGTCGCCTCGGCTATTGCTAAACGTTCAAACACGGCTAAAGACTTACTTTTCACGCTTGGAGACAGGCTACTGGTCAAAATCATTTCTTTTATCTGCGTCCAGGACCGGTGTTCGTGCTTATGGTGTGTAAGTTCACGCTCGACGACTTCAACCAAGGTTGCTCCCAGTGGTCCCCTTTTAACCGACTCAACCCGTAACTGGTAGTCGTCAAGGGGTAATTTCCGCAGTTCTGCTTCCAAACTGTCGAGCGGAAGACCAGCATCTAAGAGAGCCCCCAAACACATGTTCCCGCTTATTCCGCCAATGCAATCCAAATAGGCAATACGCATTCTTATCACCCCAATCATAAAGTCGCTTTTTCGGCAATGCTTTTTCACATTTTATCCCAAGTGAACAATAATTGTCAAACTGGTGATGCCTAACGCCACCTTGCAAAAATTTTTTGGTAGGTTTCTGCCGGAAAAGGAAAATTTATTTTTCTGTGGAAATATTTTAGTCCGACCGTTTAAAAAATTTGGTTCAAACTATCAAACTACACTAAAAAAGAATATGAGAAACGTGGAGGTATTGCAGTGGGAATAGAACTACCATTTATTACACCATATCGAGATTTATTACTGCTGTTTTTGCTGGTTACCACCGTAATTGATTTGCTTCTCCTATTAATTCTTATAATCAGGACAACCCGGCTTAATAGACGATACCGGCAGTTTATGGCCGGTATGGAGGGCAAGAATCTGGAAGATATGCTACTGGAAAACCTTAAACTGGTTAAAGCCGGTTTTCACCGGGTTGAAGAAGTTGAACTAATCTGTCGACGGCTGGAAGGTATAACGCAACGGTGCATCCAGGGGGTCGGTGTTGTTCGGTTTAACGCTTTTGAAGATGTTGGCAGTGATCTCAGTTTCGCGGTAGCGCTGTTAGACCAACACGGAGATGGCGTTGTGTTCAGCAGTCTTTATGGCCGGGAAGATACTCGAACTTACGCCAAGCCAGTAACCGGCGGGCAATCATCATATCTTCTAACCGCGGAGGAAAAAGCTGCTATTAAAAAGGCACTTGATACTAAAGCGACGAGGCGTTAGAATTCTAACGGATTTGCTGTTTGAGGGTGGTGGTCATGGCACAAAAAAAGAGAACCAAACCTCGGTCGTTCACTTTGTTATTGGTGCCGAATGGTCGCGCTCAGGTCAAGAGCTTTCGCCTCCCAAGATGGGTATTGGGGATAACCAGTGGTGTCTTAGTTGGTTTAATATTGGTTCTGGGATATTTGACCTATGTTTACATCACTGTGGCTGATGACCTGGGACGAATTCAGAGTTTACAAGCGGAAAATCGGCGACAAGCCATGGAAATTGAAGAGTTACACCGCAGCACAGAGGATATCCGGGGTCAAATCGAGGCGGTGGTTCAGCTTGAACGTGAATTGCGCCAGTTAATTGGTGTAGATATGTCGTCCGAACTTCCGACTAAACCCGTCTCCCGTTCCAATCGCGGTCGCCCTCCTCGCCCAAATAATTCAGATGAGAGTGAGGCCGCACAAATCGAAACAGGAACAAATAGCGAGGTGCCGCTGAACCTATCCGAGATCCGCCGTGAACTAAGTGGTTTAAAGGATATGATCAGGGATGAATACAAAAATCTTACTCTGCTAAAAAATGAGGTAATCAACAAGCAGGATGTTTTTCTGGCGGTTCCTAATCGATGGCCGATCAACGGGCGAGTAACTTCAGAATTTGGTTATCGCCGGTCGCCTTTCGGCATCCGGAAAGAGTTTCACAGTGGTTTGGATATTGCAGCGGCTTATGGGACTAAGGTGAGTGCTGCGGGGGCAGGGATAGTCACTTTTGCCGGCTGGAGGCCTGACTATGGACGTATGATAACGATTGACCACGGTAATGGGTATGTTACGCATTACGCCCATAATTCTCGGCTCCTGGTCAAGGAAGGCGAACACGTTCAGAAAGGACAAGCTATCGCTGAGGTCGGTAATAGTGGCCGCAGTACCGGCCCGCACCTGCATTTTATGCTTGAACTTAACGGCTCACTCACCGACCCGTTGACAGTATTGTATCCGTAGTGTGAGAGCAAGCGGATATCACAATGCCGAGAATCATATTTCATAAATTGCAGAGGGGTAACAACAATGTTTAACAAGAAAAGAGAAACCGAGATCAACATCGAGAAAATTGAAACGATCATTGGTAAAAGCGTGGTCTTTGAGGGGCGGTTGATTACCGAAGGATCCCTCAGAGTCGAGGGGCAGTTGCAAGGGGAAATTGTGGCCAAAGGCGATCTGGTGGTCGGTGAAACGGGCCAGATTAAAGCTAACATCCAAGCCCGGCATATCTTATTGAGCGGAGAGATTATCGGCAACGTTCGAACAAGTGGCCGCTTGGAAATTGGCAGCACAGGAAAATTAATTGGCGACGTTGATGTAGCGACACTGGTCGTTGAAGAAGGAGCAGTCTTCCAGGGTACTTGTAAGATGAAAAACGGAGCGACAGCCGGTAAGGAGACATCAGGCGGGAAGCAGAAGGCGAACAATTATGACCAAAAGTAGCGAGCATAAGTATTAGTATTTTGGACCATAATATCTCCGTGAAGAAAGTCTTGCTTAACGGAGGTGATTATTATGGTCAAACGGGAACAATTGATCGCTGTTGAAGACAGCCTGACTAACATTAAACATGCCTTAGAACAGGAAGGTTATCAAACGGTGGACCTGACCAAAGCGAAAATCGCCCAGGCTCAGGCGATTGTGGTGAGCGGAAGAGACAGTAACGTCATGCAGATGGAGGATTTGGTAAACAGCGTCCCGGTTATTGATGCTAAAGGCAAGACCGCGGATGAAGTGCTACGGCAACTCAGCAGCCGCCTTCTCAGTTAATAGGGCTGAGGGGAATATTTAAAGCCACTCCAAACGGGTGGCTTTTTGTCGTTTAGGAGATTATGCTTTAAGCTCTTGAGATTATGCTTTAAGCTCTTGCTGTGGATAAGTTTCCTATTTTATAGCTGCAAAAGAAAAGACTGCTGGCGATCTGGTTGGCCATCTTCATGACCAGACTAAGGCGAGTGTTCTGAAGAACCAGAAACTCCATATACCCACCCACATTAACGATGCCCGTCAAATGAATGTTCCCAATGGGGGGCAGATCTTTTTTTACCCCAGCCCCAGGCTTGAGTGGACCGACGCCTAAAGAAATATAACCTACACTTTCGAGACGGCCGAGGCAGGCATCGATTGCGATCACGAAGGGATCTTTATATTTTTCAGCAATTGCTTCCAGTGTTTCATTAAGATTAGTGGCGTGAACCGGCTCGTCCAGGGTACCGTAGACATGTAGCACTCCCCGGGTAATGTCTTTCAATTTGGAACCAACCAGCGGTCCGAGGCTATCTCCCGTAGAGCGGTCAGTTCCAATACAGATAACCACCGTTGGCCGTTCCTGTCCCGGGTTGTAGATCTCAAAATAACGGATGAGCACCCGAACTAATTTTGGAACACAAAAAGGATCATCGGTATGAAAACCATATTTTTCTTCCTGAGCGGGCACAGGCCTGGAGAAAAGGGTAGCTACTGCTTGATGCCAGCGTTTCATTGTCCCTCCGAATTTCCAAAATAAAACTGTGCTAATAAGAGTATAGTCACTAATCAGCTGAAATATACATGAAATAAAAACTGGGCTTGCACCACGAATCGGCAGGTAATCGATTTTGTCGTTCAAGGGGGTGAAAGACAGTAAAGACCAAATTAAATTTACAAATTGCCGCGACTTATATTGGCGCCGTGGTTGGAGCTGGATTTGCCTCTGGTCAGGAAATGATGCAATTCTTTGTTCCTTATGGACATAAAGCCTTTTGGGGAATTGCCCTGATCACACTTCTTTTCGCCGGTTTAGGAATGGCAGTCTTGCAGTTGACCCGACGGTTTCAGTTAAAGTCATACCAGGACATGGTTAACTACCTGCTTGGTCGTCGTATTGGGCAGGCAATAGATGGGGTAATTACCGTATTTCTTTTTCTGGGTCTGTGTATTATGTTGGCGGGAAGTGGCGCAATTTTTGAGGAGCATTTAGGGAGTACTGCTGAACTGGGCATTGGTTTAGCGGTGGTCTGTCTGGTTGTTGTTCTGGCGGGAGAGGTAAAAGGAGTTGTTTGGTTTAACAGCCTGCTGGTCCCACTAAAATTTCTGATTTGTCTTGGGGTAAGTCTAACGGTGGTGGTTAAGGGAAAAGGGGCTCTACCCACGATCTGCCCCGGCGCCCCTGATCTTACACCGGTCAGCGAGCACTGGGTCTTGGCCAGCATTCTCTACGTCTCCTATAACATGGTGCTGGGAACAGTTATCTTGGTTTCACTGGGGGATTACGTCAGCCGGAGCGGTAGCCTAATGGGTGCGGCCTGGGGTGGAGCCGGTTTAGGGTTATTCGCTTTGGCAATAGTCTACACTTTACAAATTAACTACCCTGCGGTGACCCAGTATGAGGTGCCTATGTTGTACATTGCTGCGTGCATCCACCCGTTCTTGAAATACTTCTACGCCGTTATTCTCTGGATAGGGATTTTAACCACGGCGTTGGTGAATGCTTACGGGTTTGCCAAACGCTTGACTGCCTTGAGCGGCATGCCCTATATGCTAAATCTTGGACTGACCATAGTGCTGGCGATACCTTTCGCTCAGTATAGGTTTTCTACACTGGTTGGCACTATTTACCCGCTTTTCGGCTATATCGGTCTGGCCTTGTTGGGTGGGCTGCTGATCCGCGCGCGTCAGATCTTAAAATAATCAGGTTTCTGCATGGTTTGCCTTGGAAAAATAGCGTTGATCATAAAAATCTGGTAAAATAGGCATAACATTAAATTCATAGCCGGAGTTGAGGGATAGGCATGACCAAAGAACAATTGCTCAGACAATTACCGGCGGTCGACGCCGTACTAAAACACAGGCTAGTTGAGGACAGGCTTCAACAGTATCCGCGCAGTTTAGTGCTGGAAGCAATTCGTGAGGTCTTGGGAAATTACCGCCAGTCGATCTTGACTGGTGCAGCGAATTTATCTTTCTCAAACGAACAGCTTATCTCCGATGTAGTCCAAACAATTGAGCAGAAGGGACACAGTAGTTTGTGCCGGGTCATTAACGCTACCGGCGTAGTGCTGCATACCAACTTGGGGCGAGCTGTGCTGAGTAAACGGGCTCAGTTGGCGATTGTTCAGGCGGCGAGTGGTTATTGTAATTTAGAACTGAATTTAACTAGTGGTGAGCGCGGTTCCCGGTACAGCCACGTGGAGGGCCTTTTAACTCGACTTACGGGGGCAGAAGCGGCGTTGGTGGTTAACAACAATGCGGCGGCGGTACTCCTGGCCCTGAGCGCTGTGGCAAAAGACCGCGAGGTGATTGTCTCACGCGGACAGCTCGTCGAAATCGGTGGTTCGTTTCGGATCCCGGAGGTAATGGCCCAGAGTGGAGCGAAACTGGTGGAAGTAGGGACCACTAATAAAACCTATCTCGCGGATTATGAACGGGCGATTACGGATCAGACAGGCTTACTGCTTAAGGTTCATCCCAGTAACTACCGGGTGGTTGGTTTTACGCACGAAACGTCATTAGAAGAGCTGGTGAAATTAGGCCGGGCCTATAACCTGCCGGTTATGGATGATTTAGGCAGTGGGGCCTTGCTGAGACTTAATGCCCCGGGACTTTCTTCAGAACCAACGGTTAGTGCAAGTGTAGCCAGTGGAGCGGATATTGTGACCTTCAGCGGCGATAAACTGCTCGGGGGCCCCCAGTCCGGGCTGATCGTGGGAAAACGGTGCTGGATCGACCGGATGAAAAAACATCCGCTTAACCGTGCTCTCCGCATTGATAAACTGACGCTGGCTGCCCTGGAGGCTACCCTGCGTGAATACCTAGATCCCGAAGGGGCACAGCAGAATATTCCCACTCTGGCGATGCTGACCATGCCGGCGATGGTCATCAAGGAACGGGCCGAAGAGTTGGCTGAACAACTAAAGGAAAGACTGGCCGGACAGGCTGAGCTGAAGATTATTACCGGCAATTCCCAAGTCGGTGGAGGGGCCATGCCTTTGGCGGAGCTGCCAACCTGGCTGGTCCGTGTTAAGCCTATCCATTTAACGTCCCAGGCTGTGGCGGCTGCGTTGCGGGGAAAGAAACCTGCGGTGCTGGTCCGCATCCAGGATGACGCCCTGTTGATTGACCTGCGCACTGTGAGCGACCAGGAGATCCCGGCATTGATTATGGCGCTGGAGACAAGTCTGAACTGGGGAGGGAGAAGCGAATGAAGCATATCATTATTGGCACGGCCGGCCATGTCGACCACGGTAAAACCACGCTGGTTAGGGCCATGACCGGGGTTGATACCGATCGCTTGAAAGAGGAAAAAGAACGTGGCATTTCTATCGAACTTGGTTTTGCGCCGCTGACGCTGCCCAGTGGGCAGCGTGCCGGCCTGGTGGATGTCCCTGGCCATGAAAGGTTCATCAAGCATATGCTGGCCGGGGTGGCCGGCATCGACCTTGTCTTGCTGGTAATAGCTGCCGACGAAGGGGTAATGCCGCAGACCCGCGAGCATTTGGATATTGTTCAGTTGCTGAACGTTAAGAAAGGGATCGTGGTTATCACCAAGAAAGACCTGGTTGAAGAAGACTGGTTATACCTGGTGGAGGAAGAAGTGCGCGAAGCTTTAAAAGACACCTTTCTGGCCGAGGCCCCAATGATCGCCGTTTCAGCCGTGACCGGGGAGGGACTGTCTGAATTACTCCACATAATTGATAGACTGGTGGCGGATGTAACAGAAAAGGCGGTGGATGGCAAAACGAGGCTACCGATTGACCGGGTTTTTTCCATTGCCGGCTTTGGCACGGTGGTCACCGGGACATTGTTTTCTGGTCAACTGAAGGTTGGCGACCCGGTGGAGATCCTGCCAGAGGGAATCAGCACGCGGGTAAGAACGCTGCAGGTTCATGGACATAAGGTCGACCGGGCCGTGGCTGGCCAGCGGGTGGCGGTCAATTTGGCCAGCGTGGAGACCAGTGAACTGGCCAGAGGGAGCGTTTTACTTGAACCCAATTACTTGAGCTCCTCTTTCCGGGTTGATGCCCATCTGGAACTTCTCCGGCACCTCGCTGCTCCACTCAAGAACTTGGCCCGGATTCGTTTTCACCAGGGGACAAAAGAGGCGCTGGGGAGGGTCGTCCTTCTAGATCGAGATGAGTTGGCCCCCGGGGAAAGCAGCTATGTACAACTGGTCATGGAAGAACCAGTGGTGGTTGCCCGATACGACCGGTTTGTGATCCGCTCCTACTCACCCATGGTCACCATTGGTGGCGGGACTGTGATCGATCCTAATCCGCCGAAGCGAAAGCGCTTCCGTGAGGATGTCCTGCGGGCACTGGCCACGCAAGAACAAGGTACACCGATAGAGCTAGTTAACCAGCACCTGTTAACCACCCGGCCACCGATTATTTCTGTCTCCCTTCTAACTGAAAAACTTGGCCTGCAGACAGAGATAATTAAAAACGCGCTGCGGGAACTCGTTGAAAGTGGGCAGGCTGTATTAATCAACGTCGATGGTAGCGAACATGCCATCCACCAGCAGGTGCTGGACAACTGGTGGTCAGAGGTGCAAAGTCTGCTGGCAAATTATCACCACGAGTATCCCTTACGGACGGGATTGCCAAGGGAAGAACTGCGCTCGAAAAAGTTCGGCGCTGTTCCAGCCAAGACCTTTAATGCCCTGCTTCAGTTTTGGGAAGAACGGGGCCTGGTAAGAGCGACGGGCAGAAATGTTTCCCTGGCCGGTCATCAGCCAGCACCGCAGGGGAAAATGGCGCAGGCCCTGGAACACGTGCTGGTCAGGTACCGGGTCGGGGGATTTCAGCCTCCTGATTGGTCAGAAATGGTGCAGGATTGTGCTCTGAGTAATTCTGAAAGCGAAGAGCTGCTTAATTATTGTTTGGAACAGGGTTTACTTGTCAAGGTTAGCGAGGACACGTTCTTTGCGTCTACGGCGATTGAAGAAGCAAAAAGGAAATTGACCCAATTCCTCAAAGACCATGGGGCAATCCAGATCGGCGAGGTCCGCGACCTTCTGGAGACCTCCCGGCGCTATGTTCTTCCCCTAATGGAATATTTCGATCGCGAAAAGTTTACCCGCCGGGTTGGGGACAAACGGGTCCTATTAAAGTAGAAACCGGGCATGGGTGGTGGAGATAACGTTGGCTGTTTTCGGAGGCAAGATTGACCGGAGACGGCCATATCTTTTGTTCGTTATGAATGTAACGACAAAAAGTTCAAATGGAGGAAAAACGTAGACTTTCTTGTTCGTAATTAAAAGGACTTTCACAAAAGATGTAGAATCTATTAATGATTTTTGGTAAGCAGGGTGCAAGTTACCAGACGAGGATGAAGCAGCAGCGAAGGAGGAGCCACCATGCCCCAGAAAATCGGAATACCGCGAACATTGGGCTACTATGCCTACTATCCGCTGTGGAAGACTTTCTTTGAAGAACTGGGTTTGGAAGTAATTACTTCTAGCCCGACCAGTAAAACAATTCTTGATGCTGGAGTTAAAGAAGCGGTCAATGACGCCTGCATTCCGATCAAGATCTTACACGGGCACGTTATTGATCTTAAGGGCAAGGTTGACTACATTTTTTTACCTCGGTTGGTCAGCGTGCGCAAATTTGGTACGGAGACTTTCTGTCCAAAATTTTTGGGGCTGCCGGATATGGTTAGGGCAGCGATCGCAGACTTGCCAGAAATAATTGACACGCGGGTTGATTTGGCTAAAGGCCGGTTCGAGCTATTTCGGTTGTGTTGTAAATTGGGCGAGCGTTTCGGGGCATCATTGCCCAGAGTTATCCGGGCCTATTGGCGTGCCTTAATGGTTTATCGCCAGTACCAACGACTGCTGCGGGAGCGGTATACCCCAGTGGAGGCGATCGAGATTTTGGATGGGCGACAGCCAGAGTCTCAAGATTCCCCCAAAGAAAGCCTGGTTTTTGCAGTAGTCGGTTATCCTTACGCGATTTACGATAATTTTTTGAATGTAAACTTGCTTAAGCGCTTACGCGGGTTGGGGGTGCGGATCCTGACGGCGGAAATGATCCCTACGCGCCTGCTTATACGGGAAGCCAAAAAATTACCCAAAAATTTATTCTGGCATTTCAGTAATCGTGCTGTTCAAGCCGCCTGGTACTTTTTGTATCGCGAACGGGTCGATGGTATCGTCCATGTCACCGCGTTCGGTTGCGGGCCCGACGCGATGGTTGACCGAATGATTGAGCTGGAAGCCAAAAATAACGGGCACCGTCCTTTTTTATCCTTGACTATTGATGAACACACGGGAGAAGCGGGAATCCAAACAAGGGTAGAAGCCTTTGTTGATATGCTCAAACTACGGAGGGGTGTCCTATGAAGATCAGCTTTCCCCGTATGGGTAATTCGTTTATTGCCTTCAAAATGCTGATTAATAGCCTGGGACACGAGGCGATTGTTCCCCCAGCTCCGAGTGAACGTACATTAAGCTTGGGAGTTCGGTACGCACCCGAGTTCGCGTGTATCCCCTTCAAAATATTGCTGGGGACCTATTTAGAAGCTATCGAGCTGGGGACAGAAATGATCATTACCTCCGGTGGTGTGGGTCCATGTCGAGCCGGCTACTATGGGGTCCTCCACCAGATGATTCTCAATGACCTGGGACACAAGGTAAAGATCATGGTCATTGAACCACCACTGCGGGACATATTCGGTTTCATCCGTAACGTAAAAACTCTGATTAAACCAACCCGGATTGGCTGGCGCACGTTCTGGCACCATTTAAAAACTGCTTGGGAAAAACTGGTTGCTTTGGATGACATCGAACGTATCTCCCATCAAGTACGTCCGTATGAAGTAAATCGAGGGGAAACCACGAAAGTCTACGAACGGGTTCTGCAGATGTTGGATGAGGCCAGAAATATCCAGGAAATAACTGAAGCGCGGGTTGAGGGCGAACGCTTACTGCGGCAGATTCCCTGTGATTACAACCGGCCTACGCTGAAGGTGGGGATAATCGGGGAAATCTATGTGGTTATTGAACCCTTTGCCAACCATGACCTCCAGGTTACCCTGGAGTCGATGGGAGTAGAAACACAGCGGGCGATCTATCTCAGTGGCTATACCAGGGATTGCTTTGTTTTCGATAGCGAACACGACGTTAAAAAAGCCGCTGCGCCCTACCTGAATGAACTCATTGGGGGTCATGGGATTAACAGTGTTGGTGAGACTGTTCTTTATGCCAGACACGGGTTCGATGGGGTGGTGCAGTTGGCACCGTTTGCGTGTATTCCCGAAATTGTGGCCAAAAGTATCCTGCCCAAGGTCAGCCACGATCTGGGGATTCCTGTGCTGACACTGTTTATCGACGAGCAGACCGGCAAGGCAGGGATACAGACCCGGCTTGAGGCATTTGTGGATTTACTCTGGCAGAGGCGACAGATGATGGAGGTAAGACCAGCCATATGAAAGGTTATTTAGGGATTGATGTGGGATCCGTTAGCACCAATCTGGTCGTGCTTGACGAACATGATGAAGTTATCACCAGCCTGTACCTGCGGACAATGGGGCAGCCGATCAAGGTGGTGCAGGAGGGACTCCGGCAGATCGCGGAGACCTTGGGGTCAGCGGTTGAGATCGCTGGAGCGGGAACAACCGGCAGTGCCCGCTACCTGACCAGTGTCATGGTCGGGGCGGATGCCGTGAAAAACGAAATTACCGCCCACGCCATCGCGGCTTCCCGGTTTGTGCCGGAAGCCCGGACAATCATTGAAATTGGTGGCCAGGATTCCAAAATAATAATCCTGCGGAATGGTGTCGTGGTGGATTTTGCCATGAATACTGTTTGTGCTGCAGGCACCGGCTCGTTCCTGGATCAACAGGCGGCCCGGTTGAATATCCCGATCGAACGTTTTGGTGAACTGGCTATCCGCTCTCAACATCCGGTACGCATTGCCGGTCGATGCGCGGTTTTTGCGGAATCAGACATGATCCACAAACAACAGCTGGGGCACAGTCTGGAAGACATTGTGGCGGGGCTGTGTGATGCCCTGGTCCGAAATTATCTGAATAACGTTGGGAAAGGCAAGGATATTCTGCCTCCTGTAGTGTTCCAGGGCGGGGTGGCCGCCAACGTGGGAATCAAGCACGCCTTTGAAAAGGCTCTGGGGGTTGAGATTACGGTTCCGACCTACTACAACGTCATGGGAGCAGTCGGCGCTGCTCTAATCGCTAAGGAAGCGGTAAGCCGGACGCAGCAGACCCATTTTAAAGGCTTCGCTGTTACTGAGGTCAAATATCAGGCCCGTAGTTTTGAATGTAAGGGTTGTGCTAATTGCTGCGAAGTCATCCAGTTCTATCAGGACGATCGGGTAATTGCTCGTTGGGGAGACCGGTGCGGAAAGTGGGAGGCAATGGTAATTTAAACTGGAGACGGCTTGAAAAACATTGACAGGCCTGGTGACGAGTTATATAATGAACTCGTCTTAAATGAGATATTACATAGCAGTTTTGAGAATTACATTATTTTACTTGGTTCTACTGTTTTATAATCTACGATCCCGGGGAGGTGAAGCAGGCTATCAGCATTCCCTTATGCGGGATTTAACTATTATTTTATTTAAAAAAGGAGGATACACATGAAAGCGAGCAAAAAACTGGCCCTATTACTGGTCGTAGCTCTGATGATCAGCTTTGTTGTTGGTTGTGGTGGGGCAAAAGCACCGAACCAACCAGCAGCCAGTGACAAGATCAAGGTCGGTATTAACTATGAATTGTCGGGCGGGTTGGCGATGTATGGTACGCCGGCCAAAGATGGTATTTTATTGGCTATCGAGGAAGTGAATAAGGCCGGCGGGGTTTTAGGTAAACAAATCGAACCAGTCATTGTAGACAATAAATCAGATAACGCAGAATCTACCAGCGTAGCGGCAAAATTAGTGCAAGAAAAAGTTGTGGCGGTTTTGGGGCCGGCCACCACGGGGAAAACCCTGGCCGCCGAGCCAGTGATCACCCAGGCCAAGATTCCGCTGATCACCGCGTCGGCAACAGCGGAGTCGGTCACCTTCGACCCCAAGACGAATAAGGTGCGAGATTACATGTTCCGGGTCTGCTTTATCGACCCGTATCAAGGAAAACTCATGGGCAAGTTTGTCTATGACAACCTGAAGCTGAAAACCGCAGCCGTGCTAGTTGACACCAGCAACGACTACAGCAAAGGGTTAGCTGAAGCCTTTAAACAAAGCTTTACTGGTTTAGGTGGAACCATTATTGCAACTGAGGGTTATGTGACCAATGATAAGGAATTTAAACCGACTCTGACCAAGATATTAAGCAAGAAGCCGGACTTCATTTATGTACCTGGCTATACCCCGGAAGTTGGTCCCATCGTTAAACAAGCCCGTGAATTGGGATTCACCGGCCCGATGGGTGGCGGTGACGGTTGGGATGATCCGAAGCTGGCCGAACTGGCTGGACTGAAAAACCTGAACAACACCTTCTTAACCAACTCCTATTCGGTGGATGACCCGGATCCTGCGGTGCAGAAGTTCCGTGCTGCCTATAAAGCCAAGTATAACAGTGAACCACCGGCGTTCGCGGCTTTAGGTTATGACTCGGCCATGCTGCTCTTTGACGCGATCAAACGGGCGGGTGCGGTTGATCCGGCGAAGATTACCCAGGCTTTAGCGGCGACCAAGGACTTCGCCGGCGTGACGGGCAAGATCACTTTTGATGACAAACACAACCCGAACAAAACGGGAATCATTATGGAGTTTGTTGACGGTAAACAAGTCATGAAAGCGAAGATTAATCTCTAGACAACTTCACAGTGGACTGGCATCCTCGGACACCTTAAAGAGAGACCCTGGAATTTGTACAGTCCCAGCCTGAAGGGGGGGCAACAGAAAGCCCCCTCTTCTACTGATTTTTTCGGTGTGGAAAAGTGAGGGGTGAAATCGTGGCAGAATTCCTGCAGCAACTGGTTAACGGTATTTCACTCGGCAGCATCTATGCGCTAATCGCCCTGGGATATACCATGGTTTACGGAATCATCAAACTCATCAATTTTGCCCACGGCGATGTGATGATGGTGGGGGCATATGTTGGCCTGTTCGCCACCGCGGTGCTTGGGCTAGACGTATTTATGGCCATGCTGCTGGCAATGGTGGTGTGCGCTGTTCTCGGCGTGGTCATCGAACGGCTGGCGTACAAGCCATTGCGCCACTCCACCCGGATCGCGGCGTTGATTACTGCCATCGGGGTATCACTATTTCTGGAGTATATCATGGTTTGGGGGGTTGGCCCCCAGCAGCGTACTTATCCCACTGGTACTCTGACTGATGCCAGTTTTCGGATCTTCAATGGACAGGTCACCGTAACCAGCAAAGACATGGTGACCCTGCTTGTCTCTCTTGGGCTGACGGTCATCCTGACGTATATTGTTCACCGTACCCGGATCGGGAAAGCCATGCGGGCAGTTTCCTATGATGGTGAGGCGGCGATGCTGATGGGGATTAACGTGAATAGTACCATTTCGGCAACCTTCGCGATTGGCTCGGCGCTGGCGGCGGCGGCCGGGGTGTTGATCGGTGTTTACTACAACTCTGTTGATCCACTGATGGGCATCATTCCGGGTCTCAAGGCCTTTGTGGCCGCCGTCTTAGGGGGGATCGGCATCATCCCTGGCGCGTTACTGGGTAGTTATTTGATGGGCATCGTTGAGGCTTTTGTCAGCGGTTACGGCAGCAGTATGTACCGGGATGCCGTGGCATTTGGCATACTGATTTTGATCCTGATTATTAAACCCGTCGGCCTGCTTGGTAAGAACGTCGGGGAGAAGGTGTAGGTGGTCGCAATGGTGGGAAAGGAAGCCCAAGTGAAATCGAACCTGAAGGGGATTATCTACCGGATCCTGGCCGTGGTCGCCCTATTTGTGGTTGGACAGGTTGCCCTCGAGGGGGGACTGATCGATTCTTTCTACCAGATTAATATTTTTCTGATAGGAATTAACATCATCCTGGCGGTTAGCCTGAACCTGATCAACGGTTATACCGGCCAGTTTTCCATCGGTCACGCCGGTTTTATGGCCGTGGGTGCCTATGTGGCGACGGTTTTAACCATGAAACTCGGGTACCCATTCGCGGTGGCCTTATTAGTGGGGTCGCTTTCCGCCGGGCTGGCGGGCTTTCTGATTGGTTTACCCACCTTACGCCTGCGGGGCGACTACTTAGCTATTGCCACGCTTGGTTTCGGGGAAATTATTCGAGTATTGCTCTTAAACATTGAATATGTAGGCGGGGCAGCCGGTATTATTGGTATTCCGCGGCAGACCAACTGGGCCTGGTTGTACTTTTCTTGTGTGCTTACGATCGTTGTCATTACCAACTTGATCAACTCCAGCCACGGTCGAGCCTTTATTTCCATTCGCGAAGACGAGATTGCGGCTGAAACCATGGGGATCAATACCACTCGGTACAAGGTTATGGCTTTCTCCATCGGGGCGTTTTTTGCCGGACTGGCGGGCGGTTTGTATGCCCATTACTTTTTCCTGATCCAACCGTCAACGTTTTCTTTCCTGAAATCGTTTGATATCCTGGTGATGGTGGTACTGGGAGGGTTAGGGAGCACGACAGGCTCGATCCTGGCCGCGATCGTTCTGACCCTGGTTTCAGCGGCCCTGGCCAGTTTCGCCGAAATTCGCATGGTCTTGTATGCGATAGTTTTAATCATCTTAATGCTGTATCGGCCGCAGGGCATGATGGGTAACAAAGAACTCAGCTTGTCAATGTTGCGGTTGAAACGGGGTGATCGGCGTGACACTGCTGTCGGTGAGTAAACTGTCGAAATCCTTCGGGGGCTTGAACGCGTTGGCGAACGTCAATATCGAGATGATGGCAGGAGAACTGGTTGGTTTAATCGGGCCAAATGGAGCAGGGAAAACGACGGTCTTTAATCTATTAACCGGCGTGTATACACCGACACAAGGGACAATTGTCTTTAACGGCCAGAATCTGGTCGGCTTGAAGCCGTATCAGATCACCCAGCGGGGAATCGCCCGGACGTTCCAGAACATTCGGCTGTTCAACCACCTGTCTGTCCTGGATAACGTGCGCATCGCCTACCACACGCACGCCCGCTACGGAGTGGCCAGCGCGATTTTACGCTTGCCGTCGTACCAGCGGGGTGAAGAGGAGATCCGGCAAAAAGCCCTGGAGTTCTTGAGGGTTTTTGGTCTGGATACCAAACAGGAGGAGATCGCTAAAAATCTGCCTTACGGCGAGCAGCGGCGCCTGGAAATCGCCCGGGCTCTGGCGGCCCAGCCGAAGCTCCTGCTGCTGGATGAGCCAGCGGCTGGAATGAACCCGCAGGAAACTCAGGAATTGATGCAGTTGATCAAGTGGATCAGGGATAAATTTGGCCTCAGCATACTGTTGATCGAGCACGATATGTCCCTGGTGATGGGAGTTTGTGAGCGGATCTACGTCCTTGACTACGGGATGATCATTGCCCACGGGACGCCAGATGAAATCAAGCGCAATCCGAAGGTTATCGAGGCCTATCTGGGAGAGGAGGTCAGCTAAATGCTAAGGGTGGAAAACATTCATGTTTACTACGGAGCAATTCACGCCTTGAAAGGCATTTCCCTCGCGGTTCCCGAGAAGGCCATTGTTACTTTGATTGGGGCCAATGGTGCGGGTAAGAGTACCACTTTAAAAACGATTTCCGGGCTTTTACGCCCACGGAGTGGACGTATCCTTTTTGAGAATAAACCGATCGAAGGGTTGCCAGCACCAGAAATTGTGAAGATTGGTATTTCCCAGGTTCCCGAAGGCCGGCGAGTGTTCGCCAATATGAGCGTGTATGAAAACCTGGAGCTGGGCGCGTATTTGCGGAAGGACAAAGCCGGGATCCTGGCTGATATGGAAAAGGTCTTTGGCCGCTTTCCGCGCTTGCGAGAACGACGGAACCAGTTGGCGGGTACGCTCAGTGGAGGAGAACAACAGATGCTGGCCATCGGACGCGCCCTGATGTCGAAGCCTCGCCTGATGCTTCTGGATGAACCTTCGATGGGATTGGCGCCCCTGCTGGTGAAGGAGATTTTTGAAATTATTAAAGAAATCAATGCCGCGGGGACAACCATTTTACTGGTCGAGCAGAACGCACATATGGCTCTATCCATTGCCCATTACGCATATGTATTAGAGACTGGTAAAATCGTTCTGGAAGGTAACGCCAAAGAATTGGCGGAGAGCGAAGAAATCAAAAAAGCCTACCTCGGCGGGTAATCTTCAGGCTATCCACAAAAGAGATCGAGTAGGAGGGAACAGATTATGTTTGTTAAGAACCGGATGACGCCTAATCCGATCACGGTCAACAAGAAAACAACCATTGCGGAAGCCCTGGAAATAATGCGAGAGAATAAAATTCGTCGACTGCCGGTTATGGACCGGGGAAAACTGGTAGGGATTGTTACCGACCGGGACCTCAGTGAAGTATCACCTTCGCCGGCTACCAGTCTGAGTGTTTTTGAGATTAACTATCTGCTGGCCAAAACCCGGATCGGCGATATCCTACCCAAAAACCAAACTGTCTATACCGTAAGTCCTGATGCCTATCTGGAAGAGGCGGCCCTGTTGATGCGGGAACACGAGATCGGTGGTGTTCCTGTGGTGGACAACGGCCAATTGGTTGGGATCATCACGGAAACAAATATTTTTGATGCTTTCATCGACATCATGGGCTTGCGACAGGAAGGGACCAGGATTCACCTGGGGGTTGAGGATCGCCCCGGGGTGTTGGCTGATGTAACCCAGGTCATCAAAAATTTTGGCGGCAATATTACTCACATAGTTTCTTATACCGACCCGGATGGGGTCGTCAACCTGGTCATTCGTTTGAACAAAGGCGATTCAGACTGCATCGTAGCCGAACTGAAGAAGCAAGGCTACCATGTGCTGTCGGTGGCCAGAACCTGATCGCCTGAAGGTACAATCATTCCAGGTTTACCCGAGTTGCTAAGCCGTCTGAGGCGTGTTATAATAAAGCAGTATCAAGGCATCTTTCTGGGGGTGGATTGGGCCTGGTGGCTCGCCTGGACTTCAAATCCAGTTGTGCGGCAGCGATCCTGTCGCAGGTGGGTTCGATTCCCACACACTCCCGCCAGAATTGATTATCATTAATAACTTTAATAACTTTATGCGGGAAAAACCCGGTTGGAAGAGTGGCTAGAAGTCAATCTTCCCCCGGGTTTTTGGCTTTCCCAACGTGCCTAATTGTTTTGTAAACTAACTCTTAACCTTTACCCTGTCCTTAAGCAGAAAAGTAATTGCATAGGCACCCGCCAGGCCGACCAGAGTATAAATTGTGCGACTGACAACCGCGGACTGCCCGCCGAAAAGCGCTGCGACCAGGTCATATTGGAATAGACCGATAAGACCCCAATTTAGTGCTCCAATAATGACAAGGACGAGCGCAATCTTGTCAAGGGTTGACATATTTTTCCCTCCTTTCCTGAAGTAATCAATAACTAGTATGCGCAGGGTTTAAGAATTTATACGGAAACAAAATTCAAAGAGACAGTTATCCGGGTTGCAGGAATACGATAATAAATGTTGAATTAAGTCAATATTATGCAAAAGCGGCGAGGGCGTTTGCATGAAACGAGCGGTTATATACCGAATTCATGAAGACATCGTTGAAATTTGTGGGGACGATGTTGGGATTTTGGCCCGAATCTGGCTACCCGAAGGGGCAAAGCCGGGAGATGTTATTCTGTTTTCTGAAAACGGCATATTGCTGGAAAAAAAGCCCTCACTTAAGCCATCATGTGATTTGAACTACCCAGGCATGTCTGATGATCTCGATGGCGGGTGAGGTATTTTTATTTTACAAAGCCTATTGCAATAATGAACGTTTTTTAGGAGATGAGTTTGTGAAAAACGACGCGAAAAGTATGACTGTTCAGATGGTCGTGTCAGAATTTGAGATTCCACCGATGCGCGAAATCCTAGTCTTAGGCAAAAGGTCACCGTTTGGCCCGGAAGCTGCCCAGAGAATGGCCGAAGCGATCGCGCCTGAACAGTATGAGGTTGTTCGGGTTCAGCATGCGATGATAGAAGCGCTGGTTATTCGTAAAAAACTGTATAAGATGCTCGATAAAGCAAAACTAATCGACATAGTTTTAGCAGAAGTTGGACCAATCGCTGCGGAGAACAGCATCCTCCGGGTAGATATGAAAGTGGTCTTGACCATTTCGAAAATGATTACAGATTAGCGAGGAGTTTTTATGGAAGTCGTCAGGAATATAATGAACACATCGCTGGTCACGGTGGATAGTTTTAGCAGCCTGGAGCGAGCCGGCGGGCTGATGAACCAGCAGTTGGTTGGCAGTGTTCTGGTGGTTGATGAGGGAGAACTGGTAGGTATCGTCACCTCCCGGGATATCCGTAATCACCACCATAACCGACTGGTCTGTGATGTTATGACCAGGGAGGTCAAAAGCATTCCGGCGAGCGCTGATATCATCGAAGCTATTGAAGTAATGCAGGCGCTGGGGGTGGAACGCCTACCGGTAATAGATGATGGAAAACTGGTCGGAATTATCACCATGAAAGATTTATTAAGGCACTATGGAATTTTGAATGATCCGTTAACCGGCCTACCCTGGGGAACCTTGTTGCGGGTAATGGCGGCTAGGTTGTTGGATCAGGGCAAAGAAATTGTCATTCTGTTTGCTGACCTTGATGATTTTGGGAAAGTGAACAAGCAATATGGACACGTCTGGGGTGACAAGGCGCTGGTCGGAGTTGCCCGTTTGATTAAACAACTGAGTGAAAAAAATATTGATCTGGCCTGTCGGTATGCGGGGGACGAATTTATTATTTTAAGCGAACGGGATTTAAGCGGGGCAGAAAAACTAGCGCAAGACATCATCTCTGGAATAAAAAGTATCGAACTGGAATTTCAAATTTCCCTGTCAATCGGAATATCGGGGGGCCGAAGAAGGTCGGTTCGAGAAGAAACGCCGACCAGTGTAGTGGTGGACGACCTGATTAACCTGGCAAGCCGGGCTTCTACCCGGGCCAAACACAAACCTAAAAAGTATCTGATCGCAACCAAAAGTGAAAAATAAGCGGAGCAATTCCGAGCAGTAAAGAGCGGAGTTGCCCTTTGTTTTTTCAGAGCATAATTTAGCGATTCAAACTTAATTTATCAGCCAAGCAGGAATAGATTGAAAATTTGTAGAAAATTTGCGTGAATGAAGATGAAAATGAAATAGGAACGTCTTTGAGAAGACGTAAATTCTGAGGAGACTATGAAAACATTGACGAGGTTGCGAAAAAACGACGGCTTTACGCTGATTGAAGCCATGGTGGCCAGCGCCATCTTAGTCGTGGCTCTGCTTGGTTTCCTGGAGATGATTGAAGTCGGGTACAATACCAGTATGCTGCACAAGCAAAAAACTACCGCGCTGGTGCTGGCGGAAGAGAAAATGGAGGAGATTAAGGCCCTCAATCCTCGACGCCTGGATGATTGGCGGGGCCTCGTTCTGACCGATACAGTTTACCGCAATGGGGTGACATATTCGCGCCGGGTGACGTATCTGGACCGGGCCGGTCAACCGGCTGAACAGTTTATAACCATTGACGGGAGCCAGGCGTTTTACCTGTATGATGTCAGCGTTACGGTTAACTGGGAATACCGGGAGATAACCGAACAGGTTGAACTTAGAACTTTGATCACAGGTAGGTGAGCCGGTGAAGTACTTCAGGCAGTTGCGGAATAACCGGGGCTTCACGTTGGTTGAGGTCATCATCGCTGTTTTTATCATTGGCCTGATCATCCCGGCCCTTATTGACGTTCTGGCGGTTAGTCAGAAGACGATTAACCAGTCGTCGCTTGATATGGATTTTCGTCAGTCTGCTCGTGCTGTTCTATTTACCATGGTCCGGGACATCCAGCAGGCCAAGGTAGTGCAATTTATCACTCCCCAATCGCTCGGTCTGACTGGCCCAAATAACGAAGTAATTACGTATACCTATCAAGCAACCGCGCAAAAATTGATGAGGACGGAAAACGGCTTGGAAAAACAGCTGGCCGAATCGGTTACTGACTGTACCTTAACCAGTGACAACGGGACCATCTTGATTCGGCTTTCTTTTGCCCAGCGGGGGCAAACTTTTGATCTGGTGGCCCGGGCCTTTCCCCGAGTAAATCAAAGCATTCTTCCTTTCCCCCGCATTATTGCGGCCAATCCCAATCTCTTGCCGGTGGGGTATTCGCCGGTGGTGATCGAAATCATGGCGGAGAACACGCATTTTGTGAACAGGGAAAGCCGGGTACAGATTGGCCCGTTTTGGCTTGCGGATGTTCAGGTCCTCAGCCCGACTCTGCTCAGGGGAACGCTGCCGGCTGGACTGGGCGAAGGTACATATGACGTGATTGTGGAGACAAACGAAGAGATCGCCATTTTGCCGGATGGATTCCAGGTTACGCCCAGGCCGACCATCCAGTCGGTTACGCCAAACTCCGTATTGGTGGGGTATACTCCCACGTTAATCACCATTATTGGTGCAAATACTCATTTTGCCCAAGGGGTGACGACAGCCCAGATCGGTGCCCAAACTTTAACAAATGTGCAGGTAACCACACCAACTGCCCTCAGCGGCATCCTCCCTTCTGGATTGGCCGAAGGGACGTATGACGTGGTGGTGAAGACGGGCGGCGAGGAGGCTGCGCTGACTCAGGGGTTCAGAGTCGTCAACACCCTGCCGCCGGCTTGGCCGCACGTACCGTTCCCAGGAGGGGATTGGCACCTCGAGCCAGGGGGCCATTATCAAATCCTCAATGACCATCAATTATTCCACGACGGACTTGGGTCAGATAAACCGCCATACTATCTTCCCTTCTGGGGCGCGGATTTTATTTATCAGTGCACGATTACCTTCAAAGGCACTCCACAAGTGGGCAAAACGCAGGAGGCGGGGCTTGTCTTCTTCTTTGACGGTGACTACAGAGGCAATAGTTATAACGCCATGTACTTTGGCATTGAACTTTTTACCCGCACTTTTAAGTACGGGCCCTGGGATAACCCGACTGCCTTTACTTTCTCTGGGAACAACTTTCAGCTTGATACTCCCTACACCCTGAAGGTGATCTCCAACCAGCGGAATATTCAACTGTACATCAACGGTCAACTGGTACAATCAGAAACTCTGCCGGCGACTCAATCGGGCTACCTGGGGGTCTGGTCAGACACCCAAAAATGCGATGTCTATTTTGATTTTTAGCGGGAGAATGGTTATGCGCCTTTTGGGGAAGAAATTTATCAATGGCCAACATGGCTCAGCGTACATCCTGGCGGTGATCGGCTTGGCGATCATCATGATCGGCGGATTCGGCTTAATGGATCGCCTGTTGAACGAGATTCGGGCGGTCAAACAGGTAGATGTTACTTACCAGGAACGTTACCTGGCGGAAGCCGGGATTGAAAAGGCCATTTATGAATTGAAGAAGAGCATTCAAAACAATGGGGAAAAACTACCTGATCTTCAGATGTATCCTTTGCCCAATTTACTGCCGCCGGCATTGCCGACCGGGGTTCTAGGTCATGGGACGTACACGGTGACCAGACTAACGCTGACTAAGACCGAACCAACTCCCCCGGTGGACCCTTTTCCCCAGTATTTGACGCTCTGGGTATCAATCACCAGCACGGGGAAAATTGATCCCAATGGGGCGGGGTGCACGATTAGCTGTGACCTGAAGGCCACCTTTATTCCGAAACTGGTGCCGAATTCACCAGTGACGATCGTGATCACCAGGTGGGATACCAAAAGTACTCTGGCTGGCCAGTAAAGGGCTCACCCCGTGATGCTAAAGGAGAAGAAGTATGGAGAAACGGTCAGCCCAGCAGCCGCTTTTTTGGGATGGCAAACGATACCACAGTCTTAATTATCACTTGCGCCACCAGTTTGGGGAAAAAGTCTTCAAAGTACCACTTGATGCCGGCTTGACCTGCCCCAACCGGGATGGAACAGTCGGGACGGGGGGCTGTGTTTTTTGTAGTGCCCGTGGTGCCGGTGATTTTGCCGGCGACCGCTCCCTCGACTTGATTACCCAGTTTCGTACTGTCCGCGACCGAATGCATAAGAAGTGGCCAAAAGCGAAATACCTGGCCTATTTTCAGGCTTTCACCAATACCTATGCGCCGGTGGATACCCTGAGAGGGATGTATGAGTTGGTGCTCCAGGAGGAGGGGGTGGTAGGGCTGTCTATTGCTACGCGGCCCGATTGCCTCCCCACAGAGGTGCTGGACCTGCTCTCCGAGCTAAACGAACGCACTTATCTGTGGGTTGAGCTGGGACTCCAGACCATTCACGAGCGGACCCGCCGGGAGATCAACATCGGCAGTACCTACGCCGGCTTTCTTGAGGCGGTGGAACGTCTGGCGGAACGCCACCTGCGCACCTGCATCCACATCATTCTGGGTCTGCCGGGAGAAACTGAAGCGGAGATGCTGGCCACCGGCCGGGCGGTGGCCAATCTGCCCATCCAGGGCGTAAAAATCCATCTGCTTCACCTGATGCGGGGGACGCACCTGGCTCGCCAGTATGAGAACCGCCCATTTCCCTTTCTGGACCAGGACACCTATGTCAAACTGGTGGTGGATATCCTCGAGATTCTGCCACCAGCAGTCGTAATCCACCGGTTAACGGGAGACAGCCCCCGGGAACTGATCCTGGGCCCAATGTGGAGCTTGAAGAAGTGGGAAGTGCTGAACGCCATTGATGCTGAGCTGGAACGACGCAATACCTGGCAGGGGCGATGGTGGGTAAAAATGGGGGAACATTATAAAAATTCCTAAATTATAACTGACAGAAAAGGATTCTTTCGGTGACCGTCGAAATAGTCGAGATATAGGTTGAAAAACCGCAATTAGACGGAGGCTACAGATTAATGGGACCAAAACTTACTCTGACACATCTGTTGCTGCAAGGTATCCCGGAAACAATGGGAACCACGGCGGTTGCCCTAGCCTTTGCGAACCTCCCGTTAAATTGGTGGATAATTATCGCGGTTGGAGTAATCCAGGGACTCACGGCCTATTTAATCCGGCTGCTTCCGATCCCATTTGGTTTTCACACCATTTTATTAATGATTACCTTGCCGGTTTTCCTAAAAGTAGCCACGCGGCAACCATTTAGTTCAGTCTTGGTCAGAGCCAGTGTGATTGCTATGCTTGTGTTGGTAGTAGGGAGAGCTTTGTTCTTTAGCCTCTGTTGAAGGCGCTAAATTTTTCGGTGGAAGAAGCCAGTGCCAATACGGCGTTATGGATTATATCCGGGTGGCCGCAAGTGGTAGTTTTATTCGGGATTGCCTGGTTTAAGGATCGCCAGCGGAAAAAGGTAGATACAGTTGGGCTTTGAGAATGTTTTCCTTCCTGGAGCGAGCATAAGAAAAAATCAAATAATTATTACCATCAGAAGAGGATTATTCCTGTGATCGTCGAAATATTGGGAAATATAGGGGCTAAAACCCAATTTAGCGGAGGAGATATTATTTATGGCACCCAAGATGACACTTATCCATTTGTTGCTGCAGGGGATCCCGGAAACAATGGGGATAACGGCGGTGGCCCTGGCCTTCGCAAACCTCCAGCTGAATTGGCGGATAATAATCGCGGTTGGAGTAATCGAGGGGCTCACGATTTATTTAATCCGGCTGCTGCCGATCCCGTTTGGTTTCCACACCATTTTATTAATGATTACCTTGCCTGTTTTTATAAAAGTAGCCACCAGGCAACCATTTAGTTCAGTCTTAATCAGAGCCGGCGCGATTGCTGTGGTAATAATGGCAGCAGTGGAGCTTCTCGTTATTTGGCCGCTGTTTAAATTACTAAATCTTTCGGTGGAAGAAGCCAATGCCAATACGGCGCTCTGGATTATCACCGGGTGGCCGCAAGTAGTGGTTTTGTTTGGAGTAGCCTGGCTTAAAGACCGCCACCGGCGAAAATGCCAGTCTGTTGGCCTTTAGAATGACTGAAAGAGGGGTGACACCGTTGAGTCTGAATCCGGGAGAACAGTTAAGTGAATATTTGCGCAAGGAAATGAAAGTTACGGCGGAGACCATAGAAATTGTCCGGTACGGGCTGGAGGTGTTTCTCTCGACTCTGGGAGGTATACTAGCGATATTGGTGATCGGGGCAATTTTCCGGGTGGTGCCGGAAGCCCTGGCGGCGGTGGTGGCTGTGGCCGCGCTGCGGGTCTTTGCGGGTGGGGCACACTGTTCCACGGCGGTCCGCTGTGCCCTGGTCAGCGGTCTGGTCTTTCCGGGGATTGGTCTATTGTCTCGCTGTATATTTTCTTTTCTCCTACCACATATGGAAGTATTCCTGGGTGGGGTTTTTTTAGTGGGTTTGATGTCGGCCTATTTTTTGGCACCAGTGGATTCTCCCGAGAAGCCGATCCGGACGGCGCAGCACCGGCGGAGGCTCCGTCGCCTGGCCATGGTGACAGTGTTGGTTCTGGTCAGTGCAATTTATGTCCTTTTTCAGACCACACCAAACGCCAGCACCCTGATTGTTGCGGCCGGATTTGGTCTGCTCTGGGAATGCTTTGTTTTGACCAGTATGGGACATAAGCTAATCGCTTTTATAGATAAGGGATTAGCGCATTTTTGTTGAGGGGAGGTGAGAAGAATGAAGAAGATCAAGTACCTGCTCTTGACCGGCTTGGTGACCGTATTGTCGATCCTGGCAACTGTCAGCGCTGCTTCTGCATGTGGTTTTATACACTATCAACCAAAACTTCCGACATCGCTACAAAAATATTAAGAAAAACGGGGTGGATGAAATGCATCCACCCTAAAATCACTTTACGCTCATTATTTTTGGGATGGGAAGAGAATGAACAAGTGGGAAATCAAGCGACAGGAAAAACTGCGGGAATTTATTACAGTTAGCTTTATGATGATGGCACTTATTGTGGCCCTGGCTATCCTAGGCTGGTTGTATAAAGAATTTGCCGATCTATCGTCGATTCCATATGCGTTTGTCATTACATTAGCAATAGTTGGGGCTTTAACCGTATTCTTAGGCTACTTTGGCCATAAGATCTTAGGTCAGGCTATTCTGGTGGATCGACCCAATCGGCTTACCTACCTCACTGGCATGATTTTGTTGGGCCTGATTGCGATAATTGTCTTAAAGACAGGCGGGGCGGCCAGTCGAGCTAAAGTCCTGTTTTTCCTGCCAATCATTATCTTCGCCGGACAGCACGGGCGGAGATTCGGTTTGGGGCTGACCTCAATTATCGCCATCTTCCTGGTGAGTTTAGATCTTGTTGGGTTTTACGGTGTTTATCCCAACCGGGAACTGGAAGTCGATCTTGTCAATCTGTCCATTATGTTTCTTCTTTCCTGGTTGCTGGGCGGGTTGGCCAATATCGAAAAAGAGGTGCGCCAGGAGCTGTCCTTGCTGGCCAGCCAGGATGACCTGACTGAACTGGACAATCACCGCAGTTTTCAAGAAAAACTTGATGTGGAAATCCAACGGGCCAGGGAGCAGCGGAGCTCTGTTGGCCTGATTATGCTTGATATCGATTATTTTAAGTTTTATAACGATACCTTTGGACATCAGCAGGGGGACGAGGTCCTCAAGCAGATGGGAGGGCTACTGAAGATGGAGGTTCCCGAGCCGGGTTTTGCCGCTCGGTACGGGGGTGAAGAGTTTGCCATTGTCCTGCCAGGGGCAACCCGGGAAGTAGCCTTGGAGATAGCCGAGCATATTCGCCAGCGGATCGAGCGGTTTCCTTTCTACGGGGCCAGCCTTCAGCCACAGGGACGGCTGACGGCCTCGTTGGGTGTAGCCTTATTCCCTTTCCAGGCGAAGAACAAAGAAGAACTGATCCGCTTGGCGGATCAAGCCCTATATCGCGCCAAGTACGCCAGCAAGAACAAGGTTGAGTTGTATTTCTCGGTGCTGGATGAACTGCGGGACGAAGTTGATGAATCCGAGCAAAACCTTCTGACCTCAATTCGGACGTTGATCAGTGTGATCAACGCCAAAGACCGGTACACCTATGGCCATTCGGAACGGACAGTTATTTACGCGACAGAACTGGCCCAGGCCCTGGGGTGGACGGCGGAAAAAATCAATCATTTAAAGTACGGCGCGTTTCTCCACGATATCGGAAAAATCGAAATCGGACGGGATATTTTAAACAAACCTGGCGTCCTCACCGAAGAGGAGTGGGCGATCCTGAAGCAGCATCCCGTCTGGGGAGCGGAAATTATTCGTCCGATCTCCTCGCTGCAGACCCTTGATCCCATCATTCGCTATCATCACGAGAATTTTGACGGGACGGGTTACCCGGAAGGCTTAAAAGGTCAGGAAATTCCACTTGCAGCCGCATCCTGCGGGTCGCAGACAGCTTTGATGCGATGACGACCCAGCGCGTCTACCGACCGGCGATGTCCTGCTGGGAGGCGATTGAAGAAATTAAGCGAGGTTCAGGCAGCTGTTTTGATCCCGAATTAGTGGAAGTTTTTGTTAAGCTCGTCGAAAAATACAATTGGGGAAGCACTGAATCGTTGGAAATATTTAGCCCGGAAAGGAAGAAACAATGAGCGTCAATCAGCACGTGAGCAGCCTCGGCCGATCCTGGGTGGTATTTAAGCTATTGTTCCGGCTCCTGGTGGACTACTGGTGGTATAACCTCAAGGGAAAATTTCTTCCCCATCAGCGATCGCCGCGTCAGCGTTCACTTTTTTATCGTCAGATAGCGGTTCGCTTTCGGGAAGCGGCGGTTACGCTGGGGGGACTGCTCGTTAAACTGGGGCAGTTTTTCAGTACCCGGGTTGATTTACTGCCACGAGAGTTTATCGAAGAACTGGCGAAACTCCAGGATGAAGTGCCGGCTGTTGCTTATCCGGTCATTAAAGCCGCGGTCGAATCTGACTTGGGGCAACCGCTGGAAATCCTCTTCACTGATTTTGAGGAGACGGCAGTGGCTTCAGCTTCGCTCGGGCAGGTTCATCGGGCCACTCTGCCAACCGGCGAACTGGTGGCGGTCAAGGTACGCAGACCGCGGATCGAATTCCTGATAGCCAGTGATTTGCGGTCAATCAAGTGGTTTATCGTCTTGCTGCGGATGCTGACTGATTGGGCGAAAAACTTTGACCTGGAGGCCTTGTACGATGAATTTACTCAGACGATTACTAATGAACTAGACTACATTAAAGAAGGGCACAATGCAGAACGAATCAACGCTAGTTTTGGCCCTGATGCTGGTGTGGTTATTCCCCGGGTATACTGGTCACACACTACGGCCCGGGTTTTAACCATGGAATATATTCAGGGTATGAAAGTAACCGATTATGCTGCCCTCGTTGCGGCTGAGATTGACCGGGAAGCGGTTGCCCGCCAGTTGATCGCGGTGTATTTAAAGCAGATCCTTGAGCATGGTTTCTATCACGCCGATCCTCATCCCGGAAATATTTTCGTTTTACCGAGTGGCCACCTGGCCTTTGTTGACTTCGGGATGGTGGGCAGTGTCACCGAAAACATGAAAAAGAATCTGGGCCAGTTGGTCAGGGGATTGGCTCTGCGTGACAACTGGATGATGATCAAAGCCATGAGGAACTTGGGGTTTCTGCGCCCCCACGCGGACATGGATGTTCTAGCCAAAGGGATTGAACTGATTGTGGATAATTTCTTCAGCCGGTCCAGTGAGGGTGAGTATGACTATGTTGGGCTAGCCGAAGAATTCCGCGAGTTTATCTACTCTGAGCCTTTTCAGATTCCCGCCAAATATATGTTCCTGGGTCGGGCGGCTGGGACTTTGTACGGGCTCTGCATTGGCTTAAACCCGAAGATCAATTTTGTTGAAGAACTGAAACCTTTTCTCAATTATCTGTCTGGTGATCGGTCTACTAAAGGGCTGAGCGGCTTCATTTGGGAGCAGGTACAGGATTTTGCCACCGCTTCGGTTGGACTCCCCCGTCTGTGGCAGCGGGTTCTGCACAAATTGGAAAACGGCGATGTGCGCGTGAAAGTTAGCCGTGGCTCACTCACCCAGGCGATTGAAAACCACTCCAGGGCGCTTGACCGGTTGTCTTTGAGTATTATTTTTGCTGCTTTTCTAATCGTTTCAATTTTACTTTATCTTCATCAACTGATGGATGAGGCAAAACTTGCTTTTGGGATAACTGGACTGGTGGGACTGTTTTTACTGCGGGCGGGACGTCGGGCCAGGCGCTGGCGTGCCCCGCATTCCATGTTGGAGGACCTGACAAGAGACCGGTGAGGTCCGGCACATTATGGAGAAAAAAAATAAGGGGTCATCTCAGCTAACCCCTGGTTGAAAGTGGGTTCAAACGTGGGTGCTATTTCGGGCCTCCATTTTTTTGACATTTTTTCAGGTCGCGATTAACAAGGAAACGGTGGACATCATTGCGAAATTCCCAGGTTACCGGATCCGTGTGGCAAAAGTCTTTGGCGTGACAGACCTCGCAATTCATTTACCAGCACCTCCATTCGCTGTTAGTATGTCCATAAAATGTATAACTATACATTTTTTTCTTAGAACTTGTCCATGGTCTAATCATGGTTGGCCAGTGCGTATAAATAAGGGAATACTTTCCCGAAGGAGAGAAAAAGCGTGGTTGGACGGAGGGATTATTATTATCGCGTGGTGTCCGAATTGACGGGATTGCTGTCGTCGCTGGTTGGTTCTTACCGTTATTTAGTGGCAGCAGCTGATGAACTTAACCGGATCACCCTGGCGCATAAAGATGATGTGGAAGACGCCATCGACCGGGCGGATGATCTGGGTGATATTGTTTCCTGTCTGATTAAGGAACTGGAACGCCAGGTTAACAATTATCTGCGGGAAATCAAGGAACAGTATCCAGGTGAACTTAATGAATGTGTGCACCATGGTGGCACAGATACTCGCCAAGGCATATCAAGAGAAACAGACCAGATGGATGAGTAGGAGAAGGATTTCCCCGGCTATGTGTCAAATTCATTTTTTGAACAATTGAGGCAACGGGGGGATAATGTGAATTGGGTTGATGCGGTGATCCTGGCGCTCCTGACTCTGGGGGCAATCGAAGGCTACCGGCGTGGCTTAGCGAAATCCCTACTTGGAATCATCAGCTATTTGGCTGCCCTGGCGGTGGCTCTTATCTATTATCAGCGCGCGGCTGAATTCCTGGATAAACAATTCCATCTGACGGCTAAAATCGCCGGCTTCTTGCTTAATTACTTACGCCTGCCATCACCGGTATATTCAATAAAACTGGCTCCTTCACCAGTAGACCAAATGCTGAATGTTCTCCGAGATTTGCCGCTCCCCGCTGTTTATCAGGAGTTGCTGCGCCAGCAGATGGGGACAATGTTTTTACAACCTGCCGGGCTGGCTGCTTCTATCGCTGAGGCCATTGCACAAATGATCGCTTCTTCCATTGTCAGGGGGGTGGCTTTTTTGTTGCTGGTATTTGTGGTGGCTCGCGGTTTTCAACTCATCTGTGGGGTGGTAGGCCTGGTTTTTTATGGTAGGTCACATGGGGGATTGGATCGCCTGCTGGGAGCTGGGCTGGGAGTTTTGTCTAAAGGCGTCACCCTTTCCCTGGTCCTCGGACTGGTTGCTCCCTTCTTTTCTTTCATGTCGCTTGGCCAGCTGGTCGGCCAACCGGCGTGTGTCGCTCTAAGCGAAGCGATCAATCATTCTGTTCTGGCGCCATACTTTATCGAGTGGTTTGCCCGGGGTAATCTCTACTTACATCAGTTCTTCCCCGGCACCGGCTAAAGACTTGGCAAATTCTTGATTTGGTGCTAAAATGTATAAGTGTTATGGAAAATAATACTGCTGGATAAACTAACCTCCGAAGGAAGACCAAAGATGGGGAGGAGTGTTATTATGGATAAGCAAACACCAAAAGGCAAGATACTGGAAGAACAGTTGGGCCGTAAACGCAAATGTGCCTGGGAAGCCGTGGAAGGACAGGCGACCGAGACTGTGTTCCAGTTTGCCGAGGATTATAAAGAATTTCTTGACCGGGCGAAAACCGAGCGGGAAACGGTCAGAGAGATTATCTGCTTAGCCAGAGAAAACGGGTTTTTACCCTTTGAAGAATATCGAGCCGGGCAGCAACCTTTGATGCCCGGGACCAAGCTGATCGTGGAACAGCGGGAAAAGGCGGTCGCTCTGGTGGTGATAGGTACCGAGCCCATTACCCAGGGCTTTCGCCTGGTGGGTTCCCACCTGGATTCCCCGCGTTTAGACCTGAAGCCGGAACCCTTGTATGAGGACGAAGGACTGGCGCTTTTCAAAACGCACTATTACGGAGGAATTAAGAAATACCAGTGGACATCATTACCTTTGGCTCTACATGGCGTGGTGTACAAAAGAGATGGTAGTAAGTGTGAAATTGTCATTGGCGAAAACCCGACTGACCCAGTGTTCCTGATCAGTGATCTGCTGCCGCACCTGGCCAAGGACCAGATGCAGAAAAAGATGTCTGAGGGAATAGAAGGGGAAACTTTAAATCTCGTCGTTGGCAATATACCCGTCACTGATGATGACGTGAAGGAGAAGGTAAAACTGGCGATCCTGGCGACCCTGCACAGGAATTATGGCCTGGTAGAAGAAGACTTCATCAGTGCCGAACTGGAAGCTGTTCCCGCGGGTAAGCCCCGGGATGTGGGTTTTGATCGGGGGCTGATTGCCGCCTACGGGCAGGATGACCGGATCTGCGTTTTTGCTTCCCTGAAGGCAATTCTGGAATTAGGCCAACCCCGTCAGACGGCGATTGCTCTGTTTATGGACAAAGAGGAAATTGGCAGTGTCGGTAAAAGCGGGATGCAATCGCGATTTTTCGAAAACCTGATCGCCGAGTTGGTCTACTCGACCATCCAGTCCGACCAGAGTATTTGGGTCCGCCGAGCTTTAAGCAGCAGTCAGGCTATTTCGGCAGATGTCAACGCTGGCCTCGATCCGAACTTCGAGGGAGTGTACGACAAACGGAATGCAGCACGGATTGGTTACGGGGTGGTTCTAACCAAGTATACCGGGAGTGGGGGCAAAGCCAACTCGAATGAAGCTGATGCCGCGTATGTCAATGAAATACGCCGCTTGTTTAATCGCCATGGCGTGGTTTGGCAGACAGGAGAACTCGGGAAGATTGACCAGGGGGGTGGCGGGACGATTGCCGCCTTTATTGGCAACTACGGCCTGGATGTAATTGACTGTGGGCCGGCCTTATTAGGGATGCATGCACCGTGGGAATTGGCCAGTAAAATTGACCTGTACATGACTTACCGGGCTTACGCATCCTTCTGGACGCCGGATAAATAACCAGACAAACCCCGGGCCGTTGGACGCGGCACAACCCGTAGTAAGCCGCGAGCGCCAACGAGCAAGAGGGGAATGACCATGAAACACTTGTATTATTACGGAGGTGAGGGAGTTGTCCAAACAGATTCGCTTAACTCAGATGGTCCAGGCTTCCGGGTGAGCAGCGAAAATAGGTCCGGGGACCTTAGCGACGATTCTGGGGGGATTACCTAAATTCACTCACCCTGACCTCCTGGTTGGCTGCGATGTACCGGATGATGCCGGTGTTTTTCGCTTGCGGGAAGACCTGGCTCTCATCCAGACAGTTGATTTTTTCACGCCGGTGGTTGATGATCCTTATACCTTTGGGAGGATTGCCGCGGTTAACGCCCTGAGCGATATCTATGCCATGGGCGGGGAACCGATTACGGCCATGAATCTGGTGGCGTTTCCTTCGTGCTCTTTAGACCTGCAGATCCTGTCGGCTATCCTTACCGGTGGAGCAGATGCGATCCGGGAAGCCGGCGCGGTCCTCCTGGGCGGGCATACCGTTGAAGATAATGAACCCAAGTATGGACTGGCGGTAACGGGTGTGGTTCATCCCGGGCAGGTGGTGACCAACCACGGGGCGCGACCCCATGATGTGCTGGTACTCACCAAACCGATTGGTGTGGGAGTGCTGGTCGCGGCGGCGAAAGGTGAGGCCATAGATGCGGAAGGCTTTGCGCCGGCTGTTAAACTCATGTCAACTTCCAACCGGGTAGCGGCCGTGGCGATGAAAAAGGTTGGCGTAAATGCCTGTACGGATATCACCGGCTTTGGATTACTTGGACATGCGTATGAAATGGCGGCTGGGAGCGGCTGGGCTTTGGAAATTGACCTGTCCAGTGTGCCTGTTCTGCCGGAAGCCAGAGGGTTAGCCAGTTTTGGCTTGGTGCCGGCGGGGACCTACGCTAACGCCAGGTATCTGGCGGATAAGGTAATCTTCACCGGTGAGATCAGTGAAGTTGACCGGGATATCTTGTTTGATCCGCAGACTTCGGGTGGATTGTTGATCGCTGTACCAGCCGACCGGGCGGATGACTTGTTGGTGGCCTTACGTGGGGCTGGTATTAGCGAAGCGCAAATGATCGGTCGCGTCCTTGATGAACCCGCTAAAGTAGTTAAGGTAAGGGGGAACTAAAATGATCAATCAGGTGGATGCTCGTGGGTTGGCCTGCCCACAGCCAGTAATTATGACGAAAAAAGCGCTGGAAGAGATCGCCGAGGGCCTGGTTGTCACGATTGTTGACAATGAGGTTGCCCGCGACAACGTGATTAAGCTGGCCCAAAACCTGGCTTACGGGGTTGATGTTGAACAGCGCGACCAGGACTATTACATTCGCATCAGTAAAGGGCAGACGTACACCACCCAACTGCTGCAGACCGAAGATATTGTGCTGGTGATCACCGGCAATACCCTGGGTAAAGGGGACGACGAACTGGGAGCCGTATTAATGAAGAGCCTGATCTATACACTCACCGAGAGCGACGTCCTTTACAAGACGATTATTTTCTTAAATAGCGGAGTTAAACTTACTTGTGCCGGTTCCCCAGTGCTCGAGCACTTGATGGCCCTGGAGAAAGCGGGGACCGAAATTTTATCGTGCGGCACATGTTTGGATTTCTTTAACCTGAAGGATAAGCTATGCGTGGGATCAGTTACCAACATGTACACCATTACCGAACATCTGACCAAAGCCCAAAAGGTAATTAATTTCTAGCTTAGGGTTTACCCAGAGGGGTGTGAATTGGGTGGAGTACACCTGGTGGATAATTTTATCGGCATTGGTTCTGAGCGGGATACCAGTACTGTTTATTTTAATTAGAAGAGTCGGTGGGTATTATAATCCGAGTGCCGGTCCGATGGAGCTCGTAGCCGAACTGGTGAATGCCCCAATTCCACTACCAGGGCGTTTAGTCAGGGAATTAGAGACGGCTGGCCCCATCAAGGTGGCCGGTTTAATTTGTCAGGGCGCGAGGGAATGGCCGGCGCCGGTCATCCAGGAATTAAGGGAGCTGGCGGAACGAAACGGCTATATCGCTGCGTGGGTATCTCAACTGAAGAGTCCGGTCCCGACCGAGCGGATCGCTGCAATTGAGGTGCTGACGCTCCTGCGGGTAGAATCAGCTGTGCCTTTGTTGGTTGACCTGTTATGCGATCGCGTGGAAGATGTGCGCTGGACGGCGGCTGCTGGCCTGGAATCCTTCCGCGATCCCAGCGTCATTAAACCCCTGATCGAATTATTGGCTGAGCCAGCCCGCACGACTCCCGCGCGAGTGGCGAATATCCTGGTTGCCATGGGCCAGATGGCCATCACACCCCTGCTTGAGGCCCTACCCGGGTTGTCGCCGGTCAGTCGTTCCCTGGTGGTCGAAATCCTGGGTCAGATGAAAAGCCCGCAGGTGGTACCCGGTCTAACGGCTGTCCTGGAAAGTCCCGATCCGGTCCTCCGGGCCAAAGCAGCCGAGGCCCTGGGGGAGAACGGAGATTTATTGGCTTTGGAACCCCTGTTGCGAGCCCTGCACGACCCGGTTGAAGCCGTGCGCGTGCGAGCTGCCCGTGCTTTAGGCCAGCTTGGTTCCCCACGAGCCGTGGAAGCCCTGACCAGGGCTCAGCAGGACCCCTCGTGGCGGGTCCAGTCAGGAGCAGCCGAGGCGCTGGCGGCCATCCAGAGATTTGGCGCAAGCAGCCGCTGAAGCGGCATAGTCTCAAGTCATCCGCAGCATCGCGGGAAAAGGGCAAGGCGATTTTGCTTGCACGTAAAATGATCATAAACGTGAAATGAGGTGGTCTTTATTCCCGTTTGGACCAGTATTACCGACGCTTATCGGGAGGTCTTCGAATATTTGCTGCTGATCAATGCCCTGGGCAAACCGGTGCGGATTATTTTGATTATCGCCCTGGCCTGGCTAGCCCTGCGGATTGGCGGTGTGGCCATTCAGCGGCTTTTGACCCAGCGAGAAGGCCGGGGGATCGCGATGCCTGAGCAGCGGGCGAAGACCCTGAGCGGACTTCTAAGCAGCCTGCTTCGCTACACTGTTTACTTTATCGCCGGGGTGACCATCCTGGATGAACTTACAGGCAAAATTTCGACGATCTTGGCCAGCGCTGGGATTGTCGGTCTGGCGATCAGTTTTGGTTCGCAAAGTTTGGTTAAAGACGTCATCACCGGTTTTTTTATTATATTTGAGAATCAATTCGCGGTGGGTGAATACATTCAGGCCGCCGGGGTAGAAGGAATTGTCGAAGAGATTGGCCTGCGGATGACCAAACTGCGCGATTTTAACGGAGAACTCCATTATGTGCCCAATGGAGAAATCGGGAAAGTGACTAACCACAGCCGGGGGACGAAACGGGCTTTAGTCGAAATCGGCGTGGCGTACGAAGAAGATCTTGACCGGGTCTTAAAAGTTATGGCCGATGTTTGCCAGCAAGCGGCCAGAGATCTGCCAGATATTGTTGAGGGCCCCGATGTTTTGGGCGTGGTCGCGCTGGGGGAGTCTGAGGTCACGATTAGAGTGGTAGCGATGACCCGACCCCTGGAAAAATGGAAAATCGAGCGCGAACTGCTTAAGCGGATTAAGTTGGCCTTTGACCAGGCCGGGATCGAAATTCCCTATCCACGGCGGATTGTCTTAAGTTCGGTACCGGCCAAGGCCAGAGATTAAGTGGCTGTAGTTAGCATAGATTGCGTGTTAAGGCGGGGTGAACCAAATTGCTCAAATTCTCTCTGGGTGATGTTGTACGGATGAAGAAGCCCCATCCCTGCGGGGGATACGAATGGGAAATTACCCGCCTGGGGATGGATTTCCGCATCAAATGTGTTAAATGCGGTCGCCAGGTGATGATCCCGCGGCCCAAATTCGAAAAAAGCGTTAAAGCCATTGTGCGTTCGGGGCTAGACAACACTAACCCCAGCGCGAATTGAATGAATAATTATTATTTCCATAACTTGTTTCCAACTATCGACTATGATATAATTATTAAGCGACTTGCACTGGCAGGATCACAAACTGGTCCGGTGCTTAACATCCCTGCTCCATCCAAGCGGTGGGGCCGCTAGGCCGTGGGGAGGAGGTGAAGATCATGCGGGCTTACGAAGTACTTTTTATCATCCGGCCTGACCTGGAAGAAGAAGCGATTGCCGCCGTGGTAGACAAGTTCACGACTTTGATTAACAACAACGGTGGTGAGGTGACCAATGTCAACAAGTGGGGCAAGCGGCGACTGGCCTACGAAGTTGAGGGTTTCCGCGAAGGCTATTATACTCTGATCAACTTTACCGGGGAACCCGCTACAGCTCAAGAACTCGAGCGGGTACTGAGAATAACTGATGAAACGATGAAGTACCTGATTACCCGGAAGGATGCTTAAGAAAACAGGGTGGTGTTTATATGCTGAACCGGATCGTTTTGATTGGTCGTTTAACGCGGGACCCGGAACTCCGTTACACTCCAAACGGGGTGGCGATTGCCACTTTTACCCTGGCGGTTGACCGGCCATTTACCAACCAGCAGGGGCAGAGGGAAACTGACTTTATTGACATAATTACCTGGCGCCAGCTGGCTGAACTCTGTGCTAATTATCTGTCAAAAGGGAAGCTGGCGGCGGTTGATGGAAGATTAGAAATCCGCCCCTATGACACCCCGGACGGCCAGAGACGAAGGATTGCCCGAGTTGTAGCCGAGAATGTCCGTTTCCTGAGCCCGAAGGAGACGGTAGGTTCATCTAACGAAGCAGCGAATCTGGGTAATATCGGTAGTGAGATCAGTTTTAATGATGATGATATCCCATTCTAACCTGGAATGGTGTAAGGAGGTAAAACCTGATGCGACGTGAACGTGGGCGGAGGCCACGCAAGCGCGTGTGCAGCTTTTGTATAGAAAAAGTGGAACACGTCGATTATAAAGAAGTGAATAAACTCCGCAAGTACATAACTGAGCGGGGTAAAATCCTGCCGCGGCGGATTTCCGGCAATTGCGCTAAGCACCAACGGCAGGTGACGACTGCCATCAAACAGGCGCGCAATATCGCCCTGCTGCCGTTTACGGCCGAATAACCAGAAAAAATCAAGAGTATAACAGGGGAGCAAACCGTTTGCTCCCCTGTTATTTTAACCGGGATTGTATAGCAGTGTTTGTTGTCTAATTATCTTGAGTTTCCTGCTCATCTCGTGTAACTTGTTTTGGCTGTTTTCGTAGAGCGTTGAACGTAACAATACAAAAGATGCCAGCCATAATCAAGAGGGCAATGTAGCGGCGAACCAGTAGTGTGATTGCTGTCCAGTCCTGCCCGAGCAGGGTGCCCAAAGTAATAAACGTGGTAACCCAAAGCAGCCCACCGAAATAGGCATAAAAACTAAATTTCTGGAATGGCATCTCGGTCATGCCGGCAAAGTAAGCTGTCAGCTGGCGGATACCCGGGAAGAAATAACCGATCGGTAAAGCAAAACGGCCGTATCGTTCAAACCAGTTGTGCATAGTCCCGAGCTTCTGGGGAGTGACGCGGATAAATTTCCCGTACCGCTCAATCAAAGGCAGACCAAGGTAGCGGCCCAGGCTGTAGGTAACTGTTACTCCGAGGATACTGCCCAAAAAAGAGGACAAGAGGGTGTAGGAGTAGGTGAGCTTCCCCTGAGAGATGAGGTAACCGGCCAGGGTCATCAGGCACTCGTCGGGGATGGGCAGCCCAAAAACTCCCAGGGCGAGCAACCCGAATAAACCGCTGTAGCCGTGGTCCAGAACAAACTGAAGAAGCTTTTCTGAATGCATCTAGCTACCATTCCAGTCTAGGTGAATTTGCTATGCTTATTATACCCAGTGGATCTAGTGGTGGTAAAGGAATTATCTGCTTGTTACGGAAAGAAAAATGAGGGTGCCAAGTGTTCTCAAAGGCAGGAAAACCCTATTTTTTTGCCGAATAGTCCTTAAGACTGTTTGCCGAAGGGGCCAAGGGGGGAAACACCGTGGAGCCATCGCCGCGAGAATTCAATATCACCAGAAATATCAGAGTGATTGAATGGTTGAAAGCAGAACTGGTTGAGGCCGTGGCTGCTCTCTTTAAGGGCATGCTTAAGGGTAGCGAAGAAGCGATCGTAGACGGCCTGGCGAGCATCCTGATTACGGCTTACATATTAGGGAGACGAGTCGGGATCAGCTTCAGCCGTCTTGATTTAATGATTCAGACCAAGCTTAAATTAAGTATACATGAGGCCCACGAAGTAGAGAAATGGTACGGAGACCTTTCGGCATTGTATGAATACCTTGTCAATAATAAGAAGAGGTGACGGGTTTGAATTCAAGGTCAACGACACGACCACTGGTGGAAGGGGCCTTTTTGGCGGCCCTGGCGGCATTGCTGGCCCTGGTGGGGATTTATCTTCCATTATTGTCGGGTTTGGTTGATCTCATCTGGACGATCCCACTGATCGTGCTGGTGGTGCGCCAGGATTTACGGTTGGGCATCCTATCACTGCTGGTCAGCGGTTTGCTGATCTTAATGTTTTCCGATCCTCTCCGGGCTATATTTTTGCTGCTCCAGTTTGGCGCGGTCGGGTTGTTTTACGGGGTTGCCTTTAAGCGGCGGCTGATGCCGGGGCTGGCCCTGCTGGTCGGCGTAGCCATCGCCATTGTTTCGATGGCTGCGGTTATGTGGATCGGATTTTTGATGACAGGCTTGAGTTGGACCGACATTCAGCAACAAATTCAGGCCAATGTTAACCCAACGATTGAGTTTTATCGGCGCCTGGGGCTGCTCCAGGTGTATGCCAACCAGGGCATTTCCGAAGAGATGCTTCGCCAAATGACGGTACAAATGGTCAATCTTTTGTTGCGCCTGCTCCCTGGCATGTTGATTACCGGTGCGGCGATGGCGGCGGTGGTGAACTACTTCGCGGCTTACGCGGTGCTGAAACGGGTCCGCATTCCCGTGGCCAAAGTAGCTTCTTTCCGCGAATGGCAACTGCCCTGGTACCTGACCTGGGGAGTCATCCTGGGCTTCGCGGCCTGGTTAGGTGGAGATTACCTGAAAGCCACCTGGTTGGTAACGATTGGGCAGAATATCCTGGTGATATATGCCCCGTTTCTCCTGGTTTTCGGCTTGTCGGTGGTAACTTATTACTACCAGACCAGCCGCATACCCAAACTGGCCAAGTATGGTTTGCTGATCGTAGCGGTTCTGTATCTACGGGTCACGGTAATGATGCTTATTTTCTTGGGGCTGTTTGACCCCTTGTTTGACTATCGAAAGTTAAGGCGTCAGTCGTAGGCAGATAGAAAGGAGATCCAATAAGCGTGCCACGGAAAGATGGGATGGGACGAAAACTGTCAGCCCTGCCGCTGCTCTGTCTGGTGCTAGCCCACTTACTGGTGATTGGCGTCCTGGGATATTATTCCTGGCGCTGGGCGGCAGTGACTAGCTTTGTCTTTCTGCTCGAGGCGATCTTTTGGTGGCATGAGCGCCGCGGCCGGACTGCCGAATTTCTTGAACGAATAAGTGCCCTGGAAACGAAAGTCAATGTTTTAACCGAGGAAATAATTCAACAAGTGCCGATTGGGACGGCGATCATTGATTCCAATGGATTAATTGTCTGGCATAACGATGAGTTTGGTCGCATCCTGGACCAGGCCGGCCCATTGCGGGGGCGGATCGGGCAGTACCTGCCCCAATTGCGTTTTCGTAAGACTAACTTGTATCAGGAGTTAAGCAGTTCCCAGATCGCCATCCGGGATAAAATTTACCGGGCGACGCTGGGCCGGCTTGGCCAGAAGGAATGGGGCCGACGGATCATCTACCTGGAAGATGTAACTGAACAGGTTCTGGCCGCCCAGCGTTATCTGGACGAGCGCCCGATCATCGGCTTTCTGCAGTTGGACAATCTGGCAGAGGTTTTGGCGAACCTCGAAGAAGATCAAAAACCCGTCCTGATCGCGGCGGTTGACCGGCTGCTCTCCGAATGGACGCTCCAGTTGGAGGGCTACCTGCGCAAGTTCGCGGAAGACCGCTACTTGGTGATCATGAGTGCCCAATCACTGCGGGACTGTCAGAAAAACCGTTTTGAAATCCTCGACCGTCTGCGCGAGATCAACCTGGGTAACAAGATGCCAGTGACCTTAAGTATTGGTCTGGGGGCCGGGGAAGAAACAGCGGTTGATCTAGCGCGCCTGGCACAATCAGCCTTGGATATCGCTCTTGGACGGGGAGGCGATCAGGTGGTGATCAAGACCCCGGAGCGGGTCTGGTTTTACGGTGGTCGGTCACGGGGTGTCGAAAAGCGCACTAAAGTCAAGGCCAGAGTAATCGCTTTTGCCCTGCGCGACCTGATCCGCGAGGCGGGCAATGTGGTGATCATGGGGCACGAAGGGGCTGATTTGGATGAGCTGGGGGCAGCTCTGGGCCTGGCAAAAGTGGTGAGTGCCTTTGAACGCCCGGTCCACATCGTACTGGATAATTTAAATGCTCTGGAGAAAATGGTTGATCTGATCAATAAAAACGAAAACTACCGCGGGGTTTTAATCAGCGGTAATGAGGGATTACGTGTCACCAAACCCGATACCCTGCTGATTGTCGTGGACACCCACCGCCCGACCCTGCTGATTGAACCCCGGCTGCTTGAACTGGCGGGAAGCATTGTGGTCATCGACCACCACCGGCGGTCGGAGGAATTTATTGATACAGCCAGTCTGGTTTACCTGGAGCCCTATGCCTCTTCAACCAGCGAACTGGTAGCCGAACTCCTGCAGTACCTGGGGGAAGAGGTAGAGATTACGAAACTGGAGGCCACCGGGCTCCTGGCGGGGATTATTATGGACACCAAGAATTTTACTGCCCACACCGGGGCCAGGACCTTTGAAGCGGCTTCTTTCTTGCGCCGTGCCGGGGCGGACCCGACTGTTATCCAGGAGTTTATGCGGGATGATTTGGACGCGGTGGTCCGGCGAGCGGAAATTATTAAGAATACAGAGCTTGTCTTTGATGGCATTGCCGTCAGTACCTATGATGAACTCATTCCCCAGCCCCAGTTGACGGCGGCGCAGGCGGCCGACGCCCTGTTAAATGTTGATGGGGTTAAGGCCTCGTTTGTCATTTGTCGAACATCTGATGGAGTGGCCATCAGCGCTCGCTCACAGGGGGAGATCAACGTTCAGCTCTTAATGGAGAAACTGGGTGGTGGTGGGCACTTGAACGTGGCGGCGGCTCAATTATCCAGGGTTGACCCGGCTGAGGCCCGGGTTCGCCTCATGCGGATCTTGCAAGAGAATTTTAAGGAGGGGGAAAAGCCGTGAAAGTTATTCTGAAGCAAGACGTCAAGAACATCGGCCGTAAAGGCGACGTGGTAGAAGTAGCGGAAGGTTATGCCCGTAACTTTTTACTGCCCCGGCGGCTGGCGGTTGAGGCTACGGCGGGAAGAGTGAAGGACCTGGAGGTGCAAAAGCAAATCGCTGCTTCCAAAAAGGAAAAAGAATTACAGGAAGCCAAAGCCCTGGCGGCAAAACTGGAAGGGCGTCTGGTCCGTTTCCGCACCAAGACGGGTGAATCGGGCAAACTGTTTGGTTCAGTGACCACCAAGGAAATTGCCGAAACCTTGGTTAAGGATTTTGGATTGAATATAGATAAACGGAAACTGGAACTGCAAGGCCCGATTAAGGTTGTTGGTACATACCAGGTTGTGGCCAGGCTTTACCCGGGAGTTCAGAGCACTTTTAAAGTAGAAGTTCTTCCCGAGTAAGATGTTTGTTCCCCTTGCGCTCCGCAGGAACCAAAATCAGATTCAGTAGTACACTCTGAGGATAGAAAGGGGTACTAAAAAGTGAAGGGCTTTATTGATAAACTCCTGAGTCAAAAGAGCGTTCTTGCCGATAAACTTACGGAAGAAGAACAACTCAAACGTCAGGTCGGTGCCCTGTACAACCTGCTAGCGAATCTTTATGGATCAGACAAGCTGATTCTAAAGGCCAGCAAGGTGGAGGCCCTGGATTTGATGCGGTCGGGGATCCTGGAAGAACGTGTCCTGGGATTACAGAAACTGGTGTTTGGCGATCCTACAATTGATACTTTGCCCAAGTACGCCCAACTACCGGGTATTATCAACCAGATTGAAGAGGAACTGGCCGATTTTATTGCCCGGCGTTCGGTCGAAGATAAGATCGAGAAAAAGATCAATGAAAAAATGCAACAGCGGTATGAAGAGTATGTCAAAGACATCAAAATGCAGATCGTCAAAGAACATACTGGGCCAGAGAATGCGCAAACCCTCAAGCGGTTGGCGCGGTTGGAAAAGTTAAACCAGACCAGGTTAACCCAGTCGGCGATTGAGCTTCTGAAGCCCAAGTCGTTAGACGAGATTGTGGGACAGGAACGTGCGGTGCGAGCATTGGTCTCGAAGCTGGCTGCTCCGTTTCCCCAGCACATTCTGCTTTATGGACCACCGGGAGTCGGGAAAACTACCACGGCCCGTCTGGCGTTGGAAGCGGTAAAGCAGTGGGGTGGTTCAGTATTCAGCCCGGATGCTCCGTTTATCGAGGTCGATGGGACCACTCTGCGCTGGGACCCACGAGAAGTAACGAATCCGCTGCTGGGTTCGGTCCACGACCCGATTTACCAGGGGGCACGCCGCGATTTGGCGGAAACTGGCGTACCGGAACCGAAACTCGGGTTGGTTACCGATGCCCATGGCGGGATCCTGTTTATTGATGAAATCGGGGAAATGGATCCCATTCTGCAGAATAAATTATTAAAAGTCCTGGAAGACAAGCGGGTCACCTTCGAATCTTCGTATTACGATCCCCATGACGCCAATATTCCGCAGTATATCAAGAAAATATTTGAAGAAGGGGCGCCGGCAGATTTTGTCCTGATCGGGGCGACCACCCGGGACGCTGCGGAGATTAATCCAGCGATTCGTTCTCGTTGTGCGGAAATATATTTTGAGCCTCTCACCCCACCCCACATCCAGGAGATTGTGCGAAACGCTGCGCAGAAATTAGGGATCCGGTTGGAGCCGGGCGTTGCCGAGATCATCAGTGAGTACACGATCGAGGGACGGAAAGCCAATAACATCCTGGCTGATGCTTATGGTCTGGTCTTATACGAAAAAAAGAAAAGTGCGAAGGAGCGACCGACGGGCCAGGGAACGGAGGAGCCGGTTATTATAACCAAACAGCACATCTACGAAGTTCTCCAGATCTCCCGCCTGTCTCCCTTTGTCACCAGCAAGGCGACCACGAATGCAGAAGTTGGGAAGATCTTTGGTCTGGGAGTAGCCGGTTATGTGGGTTCAGTCCTGGAAATTGAGGCGGTAGCCTTCCCCGCCAGGGAGAGGGGAAAAGGATACGTACGGTTTAATGACACTGCGGGTAGCATGGCCAAAGATTCGGTCTTCAATGCCACTTCGGTACTGCGCAAACTGACGGGGGAGGATCTGGGTAATTACGATATTCACGTCAACGTGGTCGGCGGGGGGCGGATCGATGGCCCTTCGGCGGGAATGGCCATCACGTTAGCGATCATGAGTGCGGTCAAGAACCTCCCGATTTTGCAGAACGTGGCGGTAACGGGTGAGATTTCGATTCAGGGTCGGGTTAAACCCGTGGGTGGAGTTTTCGAAAAAATCTATGGGGCAAAACAGGCGGGGGTAAGCACCGTTCTGGTACCCAGGGAAAACCTGAAGGATGTTCCAGTTGGGCTGAAAGGGGTCAAGGTGATCGGTATCGGCAGTATTGAAGAGGCCATGCCTCACGTTTTCTCCTGCCTTCAAGAACAGCCTTTAGTGGGGTAAACTGATTGTAGGAGGGTTCCCTTTTGAGCGTCTCGTTTGACAAAATCCCACCACAAAACCTGGAAGCCGAGCAATCGGTCTTAGGCGCGATGATGCTCGACGCGGACGCGGTCAGCGTTGTCGAAGGCATCCTTCGTCCGGATGATTTCTACCGGGACGCTCACCGCGTTATCTACGAGGTGATCATCAGTCTCCATGAGCGCAACGAACCAATTGATATCATTACTGTCACGGATGAATTGCGACGGCGAAATGCGCTGGATAAAGTAGGCGGAGTGGCTTACATCACTCTGCTGGCTGACAGCGTACCCTCGACGGCCAGTGCGGAGTATTACGCCAAAATTGTGGTTGAGAAGGCACTCTTGCGGGGTCTGATCAGCATCTCTTCGCGGATCAGTTCAAAGAGTTATGAAGGCAATATTGAGGTTACTGATCTCATTGATGAAGCCGAGCGGATGATTGTGGAACTGTCTCAACGCGGCGTGGGGCAGCCTTTCGCGCCGGTGCACGATATTTTGCTGGAAACCTTTGACCGACTGCAGCGGCTGTACGAAAGGAAAAGCAGCATTACCGGGGTACCCACTTATTTTACCGATCTGGATCGACTGCTGGCCGGCCTCCAGCCAAGCGAGCTGATTCTGCTGGCTGCCCGGCCAGGTATGGGCAAGACCAGTTTTGCTCTGAACATTGCCCAGAATGCCGCCATCAGACAGCGGGTGCCGGTGGCCATCTTCAGCCTGGAGATGTCGAAGGAGCAACTGGTGCAGCGGATGCTGTGCGGTGAGGCGATGATCGACCAGAACCGTTTGCGGACAGGTCAGCTTCTGGAGTCTGATTGGACAAAACTGGTCGAAGCGGTTGGACCGCTTTCAGAAGCACCGATATACATTGATGACACCCCGGCCATCAGTGTGGCGGAAATGCGGGCGAAAACCAGACGGCTTAAAGCCGAAAAAGGGCTTGGCCTGGTAGTGGTGGATTATCTGCAATTGATGCAGGGACCCCGCCGGGCAGAGAATCGCCAGCAGGAAATTTCTGAGATTTCGCGTTCGCTAAAAAGTCTGGCTAGAGAGCTGAATGTGCCTATTCTGGCTTTATCCCAGTTAAGCCGGGCGGTGGAACAGACTCAGGAGAAGCGGCCTAATCTGAGCCACCTGCGCGAATCAGGCGCACTGGAACAGGACTCTGACGTGGTAATGTTTATTTATCGGCACGATTATTATTTTCCCGAATCAGAAAAAAAGAATATCGCCGAAATTATCGTCGCCAAGCACCGGCACGGGCCGGTTGGTACGGTTGAACTTGCTTTTTTAAAGGAATACACCAAATTTTTTAATCTGGCCAAGGAGCCAGGTTAATGTTGGCTCCCTTTTTATTGACACTGGTCAGCGGGCCTGGTAAGATAGAGATGGTCGATCCGATCAACATAAAGTAGAGTTGGCCGGAAAAACTATAAATACACGAAGTTGTCCTGGGAGTAAAAATCTGTCCTGACTCAATGGGAAGCCATGCGGTTCTCGGTTGAGTCATTATTTATGTTTGGATCAGCTTAGCGGAGGTGTTACGAGTGCCAGCAGTGGTCTTAATCGGAGCGCAGTGGGGAGATGAGGGTAAGGGTAAGATTACTGATTTCCTGGCGGAACAGGCAGACCTGGTTGTTCGTTATCAGGGCGGTAGTAACGCGGGTCACACCGTCGTGGTTGGTGATCAGGAATTTCGTCTTCACCTGGTTCCTTCCGGCATTTTGTATGCCAAAACAGTTTGTGTGATTGGTAACGGGGTTGTCGTAGACCCGCAGCTTTTAATTGAAGAAATTGATGGATTAGAGGCTAGAGGAGTCAGCGTGCAAAACCTGCTGATCAGCGGCCGGGCGCAAATCTTGATGCCTTACCATAAACGGATTGACGAACTTGAGGAGGAACGCCGCGGAGACTACAAGATTGGCACGACTAAACGGGGGATTGGGCCAGCCTACATGGATAAAATTGGCAGAGTTGGCTTGAGAATGGTTGATTTAATGCATAAGGATGTCTTCGCGTCCAAACTGAAGCGAATCGTGGAAGAAAAAAACCACCTGTTTAAACAGGTATACGGGGTACCGGGATTTGATTATGAGCAACTGCTAGAAGACCATCTGCGTTATGCCGAACGACTCCGTCCCCATGTAACTGATACCTCGGTGGTTATTGACCATGCCATTGTGGCCGGCAAAAAAGTCCTGTTTGAAGGGGCTCAGGGTACCTTGCTGGACATTGACCACGGAACCTATCCGTACGTGACCTCTTCGCATCCAATCGCGGGTGGCGCCTGTGTTGGTGCGGGGGTTGGACCTACCCGTATCAGCCGGGTGGTTGGGGTGGCCAAGGCCTATACCACCCGAGTAGGGGAGGGGCCCTTCCCGACCGAGTTGTTTGATGAGCTGGGCAACCGGATCCGCCAGCGCGGCCGTGAATATGGGACTACAACCGGTCGACCCCGCCGGTGCGGCTGGCTTGATGTAGTCATTCTGCGCTACGCTGCCCGGGTTAACGGGCTTGACCAGATTGCCATCACGAAATTGGACGTCCTTGATGACCTGCCGCACATCAAAATTTGTACGGGTTACCGGTACAACGGCGAAGTCTTGCGCGAACTGCCGGAGAGCCTGGAGGCCCTGGCCGGTTGTGAACCTATTTATGAGACCCTGGAAGGGTGGCAGCAGGACATTACCGGGGTGACCCGGTTCGAAGATCTGCCGGTAAATGCCCAGAGGTACCTGCGGCGAATTGAGGAATTGACCGGAACGCCGATTAGTCTGGTGGCGGTGGGACCCAAACGTGACCAGACGATCGTCCGGGGTGAGGTATACTAAAGTGTTGGCGAACCCATGGAAAATGGGAAAAAGAGGTTATTGACAAGCGCTTTCCCATCATGTAATATATATCACTGTGAGACACATTTTGTGGGCCATTAGCTCAGTCGGTAGAGCACCTGACTTTTAATCAGGGTGTCGGTGGTTCGAGTCCACCATGGCTCACCATCTTTATCTAATAATATCTGGCCCGTTGGTCAAGTGGTTAAGACACCGGCCTTTCACGCCGGCAACAGGGGTTCGAATCCCCTACGGGTCACCATGGGCGATTAGCTCAGTCGGTAGAGCGCATGCCTCACATGCATGAGGTCGGCGGTTCGATCCCGTCATCGCCCACCAGGAGGAATTTTAGTTTTACGGAGCTGTGGTGTAGTGGCCTAACATGCCTGCCTGTCACGCAGGAGATCGCGGGTTCGACTCCCGTCAGCTCCGCCATCTTCTCTTAAATTTTATGGCGGCTCAGTAGCTCAGTTGGTAGAGCAGCGGACTGAAAATCCGTAAATCTGGATAATACGTGCGGAAGTAGCTCAGTGGTAGAGCACCGGCTTCCCAAGCCGGGTGTCGCGGGTTCGAATCCCGTTTTCCGCTCCACAATGAAAACACTTCTTTCCTGAAGTTCAGGTTAAGAAGTGTTTTTGTCTTACCTTAAACCAGCTGGCCAGGCAGGAGGTGCTCTCTTTTTTTCTTGGTTAGAAACGCTTGCCCTGTTATCTAAACCCTGGTACAATTAAAAAGCGCCCTATTCACTCCCTATTCACTTTTATAAAAGGAGCTAACGCCATGGTCGGTTTGGAGAAAGCCTTAACCTATTTGGCCTTGATCGTCATCGCTTGGCTGGGCGGGCGGCTGGCAGCTAGACGGATACCCCCCGAACGACGGCGCGGGTTTGGGCTCATGGTAATTCTTTTGGTCATCATCCCCTTAGTCATTTTGAATGCTAATCTAGAAATATTTCCACGTGGAACAACCAGATTGGCGCTGATGCTGCTTAGTATCGGGTGGATTGTCGGGGTCTCTAAAGTATGATATAATACTATCTGCAATTCTAAGAGGAGGTTTGTGCGTGATGGAAAAGAAAACTGTCCACATTCAACCCGTAGTTAAGTTCTCGTTAACCGAAACCAGTAAATCCGGCGGTTGCGGTGAGTGTCAAACTTCCTGCCAATCAGCCTGCAAGACTTCTTGCACGGTCGGTAACCAGGTCTGCCAGAACCGAAACTAATGCCTTTCGAGCATATCCTCTTTTTAGACGCGGGTTCATTCGTAGTCTCCTGGTCTAAGGGGATTATTTTTTTGCGGAGGTAAGTATGCTCCAAATAGAAGGTTATGACTTCAACAGCGGCATCCATAAGTTCCAGTTCAACGACTACCGTATCCTGCTGGATGTTAACAGCGGCTCAGTGCACTTGATTGATGAAATCACCTGGGATCTCCTTGATGCCCTGGAACAGACCAGGGGCAATTGGCTACAGGCCAGACAAGCGCTTGAAAAGAAGTATTCGGTTGGAGAAATCGAGGAAGTGGGAGCGGAGCTCCAGCAATTGAAAAACGAAAGGGTCTTATTTAGCTTTGATGATGTTCCTGAGCGGATAAACCACGATGAGCCGGTGGTTAAATCGCTCTGCCTCAACGTAGCGCACGATTGCAATCTTCGTTGTGCATATTGCTTTGGGACGACCGGGAACTTTGGTGGCCCGCGGGGATTAATGCCGCTCGAAGTTGGGCAGGCGGCTGTTGATTTTTTAATTGCCCACTCCAAGGCCCGCCGGCACTGCGAAATTGATTTCTTCGGCGGTGAACCTTTGCTCAACATGGCCGTAGTCAAGGAGATCATCGCCTATGCCCGGCAGCGCGGACGAGAGACAAACAAGGAGTTCAGGTTCACCCTCACGACCAATGGGACGCTGTTAAACAGTGAAAACCAACAGTATCTTAATGATGAGCAGGTCAGTGTCGTGCTTAGTTTAGATGGACGAAAGGCTGTTCACGATCGACTGCGCGTCAAAGCAAATGGTAGTGGGACATATCAGGAGCTGTTGCCACTGCTCCTTGAATTTGTCGCCTCGCGCGGCTACCAGAACTACTATATCCGTGGGACTTACACCCGATATAACCTGGACTTCGCCGAAGACGTCAAGCACTTGGTCGGGCTGGGTTTTGATCAGATCTCACTGGAACCGGTGGTGGCCCCTGCGGGTACCAATTACGGGCTGCGGCTGGATGATCTGCCCCGGCTATTTGCCGAGTATACGGAGTTAACCCGTTATTACGAGGAAACACGAAAACAAGGCCGACCATTTACCTTTTTCCACTTTAATCTCGATCTCGAACGTGGGCCATGCCTGCCCAAACGTCTGTCAGGTTGTGGGGCCGGCCATGAATACCTGGCAATTACTCCAACGGGAGACATCTATCCCTGCCACCAGTTCATCGGCCGAGAAGGGTATAAAATGGGCAACCTGCTGGAGGGGGGACTGGTGAGAACAGATCTGGTGGCCATTTTCCGCGGGGCAGATATTTACCGAAAGCCGGCTTGCCGGCAGTGCTGGGCGCGGTTCTACTGCAGCGGTGGCTGTCATGCCAATGCGGTGGCGTTTAACGATAACATTTTTACCCCTTATCAACTGGGATGTGCGTTGACAAAAAAACGTTTAGAGTGCGCTATCTATCTCCAAGTACTACATCGCCTGGTTTAGGCGATTTTCTTTCTAATATCAACGTCTAGATCCATTGGGTTCGTTCGCACTCTGACTTAGGGGTTTACGACCAGGTTTTTCTATGTTATAATAAGTGCAGGTTGTGTTTCCAGCTTTTAGTCCGAAAGGATTGAAGTTATGAAGGAACTTAAAGAGAACTTTATTGCTGCTCAGATTAAATTTAACAATGAGGTGGTTAAACCCTGGTTTCGCAAAACCAAGCGCCAACTAAACAAGGTGCGCGATAGATATCCCCGACAATTAATCATTGTGGTAATGCTGGTCATGATTGTGGTTTCTGTTGGTATATATTACCACACTACCAAAAGCGCCCTGGCGGTAATGGTTAATGGTAACGAGGTGGGATTGGTCAGTAGCGAGTCAATAGCCAAACAAGCCATTGAAGAGTTGAAAAACAAAAAGAGTACGGCGCTGGGTGGACAAGTAGTACAGATCGCTGACCAGATTACATACACGCGGACTTATGGACAACGCAAGGAGCTTTTGTCTAAAGGAGAACTCGAAAAGCTTCTGGAGAAGCAACTGCGGCTGGTTACTACCGGGGCGGTAGTGTTGATCAATGGAGAAAAACGTCTGGCGGTAGCTAATCCAACAGTTGGGGAACAGGTTTTAAACCGGGTCAAAGAGTATTACGCCAGCCAAATAGAAGGACAGGAACAGCTCCTGGCCGTTACCATCGAAGATAAGGTGGAGTTTAAAGAAGAGACTTTAGCCGTTAACGACATTCTCAGTCCGGAGCAGGCCGTGGATCTTTTGATCAACGGAGCGGACCAGACAGTCAAATACAAAGTAAAAGCGGGTGACTCGCTCTGGTCGATCGCCCGAGCACACGGTCTACTGATAAAAGATCTCCTCGACGCTAATCCGAATTTGACGGAGAAACTGAATATTGATCAGGAAATAAGCGTGGTGAAAGTCCAACCGCTACTCACGGTGGTTACCAGTGTGCGCGGCCAGGGGACAGAAGTGATCCCCTATCAGGTAAAGGTTGAACGGGACCCCAATCAATGGCGAGGCACCGAGACTGTTAAACAAGCGGGGACGGAAGGGAGTAAAGAGGTTACCTACGAACTGGTCAAGCGAAATGGCCAGACGGTTGAACGTAAGATTATCGAGGAGACGATAATCAAAGAACCGGTTGATAAAGTGGTTGTGCGGGGCAGTAAAATAATGGTGGCCTCCCGGGGTGAAGACGGAGGCGGTAAACTTGGCTGGCCTCTGCGGGGAAACATTACATCTCGGTATGGCTTCCGGGGGCGTGAATTCCACCCCGCTATCGATATAGATGGTTCGACCGGCGATCCTATTTTAGCTGCTGAAGGCGGCAAAGTCACGTTTGCTGGCTGGGATGGTGGGTACGGGCGAATGGTGGAAATCAGTCACGGTAACGGTCTGACGACACGTTACGCCCACTGTTCGGCGATCCTGGTCAGAGAAGGTGATGAGGTTTCCCGGGGACAGATTATCGCCAAGGTTGGCAGTACCGGCCGCAGCACCGGTTCCCACTTACATTTTGAGGTTCGAACCTATGGGGTTCCGCGAAATCCGATGAACTACCTGCGGTAGCTGGGGTAGAAGCGATCGCGAAATTTAGCCACCATTCAGTCTGGTGGCTTTTTCTTCGTCTAGGTATACAGTCAATGAAGTCGATTTTCTTGTACCCGGCATGTATCGTGAACCAGCCGGGGAAAATATACCAAGTAAAATATACGAAATAAGATTTTAGGAAGGGTGCGAAATATGGAAATATATGATGTGATTATCATTGGCGGTGGTCCAGCCGGGCTAACGGCTGGACTCTACACCGCACGGGCCAAGCTGAAAACACTTCTTTTTGAGCGCGGATTGCCAGGTGGCCAGGCCAGCACTACCGATCTTATTGAAAACTACCCGGGCTTCCCACAGGGAATTGCCGGACCCGAGTTAATGATGAACTTTCAAGAGCAGGCTATGCGTTTTGGGATGGAGTTAAAGATTGACGAAGTTATTGGTCTGGAAATCGGCGAGCCTAAAAAAGTGAAAACGGTCGGCGGAGTCTTCCAGGCCCGAACGATTATTATTGCCAGCGGAGCTAAGCCGAGGCCGCTAGGCGTACGGGGGGAGCTAGAGTTTTGGGGTCGCGGTGTTTCCTACTGTGCTACCTGTGACGGCGCTTTCTTTAAAAGCCGGAACGTTGTTGTGGTGGGTGGTGGTGATGCGGCGTTAGAAGAAGGGCTCTTTTTAACCAAGTATGCCAATCGGGTAACGCTGGTACACCGACGTGACCAATTCCGGGCGGCCAGGATTATTCAGGAGCGGGTCTTCAACAACCCGAAAATTGATATCCGTTGGGATACCGTGGTGGAAGAGATTAAAGGTGGAGATAAGGTGGAGAAGGTTGTTCTCCGCCATGTCAAGACAAACCAAAAAGAAGATTTTGTGACCGATGGGGTGTTTGTTTTTATTGGGGTCGATCCTAACAGCGATTTTTTAAAGGATATCGTTACCCTAACCCCAGAAGGTTACGTTATTACGAACCAAAATTTAGAAACCAACGTGCCTGGACTATTTGCGGCTGGTGATGTCAGGAACAAAATTCTCCGTCAGGTGTCGACCGCGGTAGGGGACGGGGCTCTAGCGGCGGTATCGGCAGAAAGGTATCTGGCCAGTTTGGGGATTTAATCTGTTCCTTCTGCAACCATAAGGGGAAGAAGTCAGTAATTTGTCTAGAAACTTTACGACACCAATGAAATAGTCGCGGACCCCAAGAGAATTGGTTTCCTGTAATTCCCAGACCCCGCGATCAGGCTGATATAGTATAATGTGGACAAGGAGGAGCCTGAAGGGAGCGATCCCAACGGGGGAGGGGGTTATAGAGGTGAATGCCCAAAGGGTGGTGGGCAAAGCCAGATTGTTGTTCAATCTGGGGCTGGCGTGTTTTTTGGTCCTCGGGACCGTGTTCTGGCGTTATCCGGGTTTGGCCCGACAGGCCTTCTACACGGTCTTTCGCGAGTACGTGAAAACTAGTTTAAATTTACAGACCCAGGATTACCAGCTGGCTGAGAGTGAGCACTTTCAAGTAAAATATCAGTTTCAGGATGCGAACGTGATTCCCCTTGTCCTGGAAACGGCTGAGCAAATCTATCAACCGATAAATGAAAGGCTGAGTTTTCACCCGCCAGGTAAGATTCCAATTATCGTTTACCCGAATATGGTGGCCCTGGGGAAAAGTTTCGGCTGCAAAGCCGACCAGCGCGCGATGGGTGTATACTGGATGGGGACAATCCGTTTGCTGTCGCCTAACTCCTGGCTTGGGGAAAGTGAACCAGACCAGATGAAGCGTGTTTTTCAGCAGATTGGACCCATGGCCCACGAGTACACACATCTAGTAGTTGATTATATTACCAAAGGCAATTATCCCCGCTGGCTCACCGAGGGGATTGCCCAGTACGAGGAGCGCCAACTAACGGGTTTTGCTTTCGACCCGCCATCACAGCTCGACCCGAGTCAGCTCTATACGTTAAACCAATTGGACCGTACGTTTGATGTCATGCCTGACCAGACCCTGGCCTATTGGGAATCGCTGGCCGCAGTTGACTTTATCGTCAGTACCTATGGAAAAGACAAGCTGATGGTAATTTTGGACCAGCTTGGCCAGGGTCGAAGCATAAATACAGTGATGAAGCAAGTATTGGGCTGTAACTTGACCGGTTTTGAAAGCCAGTTTCGCGTTTGGTTAAAACACAACTTAAATTAAATCTATAACCTGGTAAGCTCACCAGGTTGTTTTTTGGGTAAAATCATGCGGCTTGGGCAAAATATACGAAAAGCCTGATTAAAGGATACACGCAACGGCAAGGGGGTTTAGAAAACTATGCACGACCAGGAACGGAAACTGAAGGCAGCAGTTGAAAGAGCCATTATAAATAGTTTGCAGCACAGTGGCGAGGGCATCCATGTCGACGTGCAAGGGGGATTGGTTAGACTGTCGGGGGTGGTTGATGTTCTGGCGGAGAAAAGGAAGGTGGAGGAAGTTGTTAAACAGGTGGCCGGCGTAACTGCAGTCGATAACAGTCTGACCGTCAGTTGGGATAATCCCGGGAGCGATCGGGACCTGCAGCAAGCGGTTCAGGAACGTCTGGAAGCAGTAGCCCTCAATTTACATGAGATTGAGGTCAGGGTTGAGGACGGAGTAGTTTACTTATATGGTCATGTGGAATCAGCGGCAGAGGAAGCGCTGGCCATCCAACAAAGCGAGCAGGTGCCAGGAGTCAAAGCGGTTTTTAGCCAGTTGGCGGCCGGTGGTGGGGAAGACGAGGTCACGATCACCAATGCGGTTGAACTTGCCTTATCCAGAACAGATACGGTCCCGGCCCATGATGTTCGTACTCAGATTGAACACCAGCCCGGAAAATGATTGAGAGACAAATATACAGCGTGCTGTCTAGAAACAACACGCTTTAACGTGCTAGCCAGTAATTCCCAAGGCGAAAAGCAGGATTTTGCTGGTTTTGCGGCAGGAATATTCACCCCGTCCTAGAATATAAATTATGTCGTATTATGGCTGATGAAAAGCCTGGGCAAGGCCTGAAGGAGGAAACCTCGAGTGGATAAAATCGTGGTCAGGGGTGGCCAGAAATTAGTCGGGAAAGTCAGAATTAGTGGGGCGAAGAACGCTGCCCTGGCGATCATCGCGGCCAGTGTTCTGGCTAAAGGGGAAACGATTCTGGAAAACATTCCGCGGATTCAGGACGTGGAAACATTATTAAATATCCTGACTTCACTAGGAGCGGAGACGGTCTGGTTAGAACCGGGAACCGTGGCGATTCGGGTCCCCGATAATGTTATGTTTATTACTCCTTATGACCAGGCCAAAAAGTTGCGAGCTTCAAACCTGTTGCTGGGATCGCTGGTTGGGCGACGAGGAATCGCCGAGATCAGCCTCCCCGGTGGTTGCAACATTGGCTCGCGACCGATGGATTTACACATAAAAGGGCTGCAGCGGCTCGGGGTAGATGTAGCGCTTGAGCACGGGTTTATTAAGGCCAGAGCGGGAACATTGCAGGGAAATAAGATCTATTTGGACTTCCCCAGCGTTGGCGCGACAGAAAACATTATGATGGCTGCTAGTGTTGTGCCGGGGACGACCACCGTGGAAAACGTGGCCAAGGAGCCGGAAGTGGTTGACCTGGCCAATTTCTTAAACGCGATGGGGGCCAAAATTCGCGGAGCAGGAACTGATATAATCAAGATTGAAGGGGTTAGTGAACTGCGTGGTGTGCGTTATGCGGTCATCCCGGACCGGATTGAGGCGGGTACCTTCATGGTAGCGGCTGCGGCGACCGGTGGACAGGTTTGTCTGGAGAACGTCATTCCTACCCACCTTCACCCCATTATCGCCAAGCTGCGCGAGACCGGCACCACCGTGATTGAAAAGGATGAAAGCGTAGAAGTAATTGGACCTGAAGAAATATCTGCCGTTGACGTGAAGACCCTGCCGTATCCGGGTTTCCCAACAGATATGCAGTCCCAGATGATGGCCCTGCTGTGTCGGGCCAACGGAACCAGTGTAATCGTGGAGAACGTTTTTGAGAACCGCCTCCAGGTTGCTGACGAACTGAAGCGAATGGGAGCCAGAATTAAAGTGGAAGGCCACACGGCGGTGGTGGAAGGGGTGCCGAATTTGTACGGTACCTGTGTCAAAGCTACGGATTTGCGAGCCGGTGCGGCTCTCCTGATCGCCGGCCTGGTGGCGGAAGGCGAAACTATTGTGACGCAGGCACAGCATATCTCCCGGGGCTACGAAAACGTGGTGGAAAAGTTCTCCCAATTGGGGGCATTGATGCGGGACGTAGAAGAATAAAGGGTCTTTTTTCATTTCCTCCCTGTACATTTAGCCGGTTGAAAGTGGAAACACTATTAGGAGCAAGGCATCCTGGGCCGAAAACAGGAATTTGGTCCTTGTACAACCGGATTAGATAGGGAGGAGTTTTGATCAATGACAATTTTACGTGATGAAAACGGTCCCGCCAGAAACAGATGGTGGTCATACCTGGCGGTCGGGGTCCTGAGTGCCGTTCTGGGTGGTTTGCTGGTCGCCGGACTCTTCTGGCGCACGGTCGGTGGGATTATTCCCTCGCCCAATCTAGCCCCGCCCGTCTCCCCCACAGCTGTTCAAGGTGCGGATCCGGTCGTTGATATCGCCAAAAATGTTAGTCCTGCGGTGGTGGGGATTTCCAGTCAGGCGAGGGTCTTTGGTTTCTTCGCCGGTCAGGGTAATGAGCGGACCGGCTCGGGAGTAATCTTTGACCCGAGTGCGGGTTACATCGTGACCAACAACCACGTGGTTGAAGGCGCCTCGCACTTTATTGTTACTTTAGCTGACGGGCGGCAGATCAGTGGGGATCTGGTTGGGCGGGATCCCCGAACCGATCTGGCCGTGCTGCGCATAAAAGCCGACAACCTGACTGGGGCAACGTTCGGCGATTCCGACCAGGTTAATGTAGGCGAATTAGCGGTGGCCATTGGTAATCCCATGGGGATGAAATTTGCCCGTTCCGTCACGGCCGGGGTAATCAGCGGGCTGAACCGTCCCCTGACCACCGATGAAGGCTACGCTTTTCGTCTGATTCAAACCGATGCCGCGATTAACCCTGGCAACAGTGGCGGAGCTTTGGTTAATGCCCGCGGAGAAGTAATCGGAATCAATACCATTAAGGTGACTCTGCCGGGTTTTGAGGGTATGGGCTTCGCGATCCCGAGCAATCAGGTCAAAAAAATAATTAACGACCTGATTCAGTATGGGAAAGTAATTCGACCGGGCCTGGGAGTTATTATGCAGGGGGAGATCACCCCGGAGGTGGCGGATTATTACGATTTGTCGGTTGACTACGGTGTGCTGGTGAGAGTTGTACCGGGTGGGCCCGCTCAGAAAGCTGGCCTGCTCAACGATGATGTGATTATTGCCATTAACGATCGAGTGGTGAAGACGGCCAGTGACCTGCAGGATGCCTTGCTGGACTATGGCATTGGCGATGAGGTTCAGGTCAAAGTTGATCGGCGGATCAAAACAGATAAGAAGACGACCGACAAGCAGCTGGTTTTTAAGGTCAAACTGGCTGAACTGACGGAGGCCAGGTAATACACCGGATGGTCATTGAGCCAGGTTTTAGCCAGGATTTAAATGGCGTCCTGGCTTAACTTTTGCCAAAATTCCACTATACTAAAGGTAGATCAAGCTGAGGAGAAGTGTTGGCCATGCGCGTGCAGATTATCGCGGTGGGTAAACTGAAAGAAAAATACCTGCATGATGGGATGGCTGAGTACCTGAAACGGCTGACCCCTTATGCCCGGGTGGAAATCATCGAGGTCCCCGATGAAAAAATCCCTGACCGGGTGTCACCCGCGCAGGAAGACCAGGTCCGCGAAAAGGAGGCGGAACGGATTCTAAAGCAGATTAAACCCGACAGCCTGGTTATCCCCCTGGCCATTGCCGGACGGGCCTGTACGTCCGAGCAGTTCGCCCATCTGCTCCGTGACCTGGAGCAGCGTGGCCACGGTGAAATCACCTTTATCATCGGCGGGAGCCTGGGCTTATCCCCGCGGGTCCTGGCCAGAGGCCATTTTCTCCTGTCTTTTTCTACGATGACTTTTCCCCACCAGTTGATGCGGCTGATCTTGATAGAACAGATTTATCGTGCGTTTAAGATAATCAGGGGGGAGCCGTATCACCGTTAACCTCAAACGCTTTTTGTTCATCTGTATCTTTGCCAAACTGCATAAGATCCAGTTCTGAGAAATGCAGGATAATTTCTTCGGCAAGCCTTTCGTCTATGTTGTCGCTTTTCTTTATGCGGATTTCTTTGATCAGGGTGTGCAGTAATTCCTTTTGCTTTTCAAAAGGAGCACTGTCAAATACAGCATCAAAATTTTGCAGCATATTGGCGATTTTCTCGGCGTTTAAAGTATTGTTCCTAATACTTTCAATCTGGGCAGAAAGTTTTTCTTTTTCCTCCTTTTAAACTTTCGGAGCCAGTACCATAACTGTCGGGGTGTTACATTATGGGCTGCACACCATTCTTTAGCACTCTGTCCGCTGGCTCGATATTCGGCAATCCGAGTCTCCCATTCTTTTTGCTGTTCGGCTTTGGTCATAAAGAAAATCCTCCTATCTCAATCTTTTTACATCATGTTCTCAAGGAGGATTATCGCTCAAGCCTAAGCATAAGACCAGGTGGGTACAGTTTGACGCTTACCTTGAAATCAAATGCCAATGATATGGCATTTTTTTATTTGTCATGAAATGAGAATATGTATAACTTTAAGTGCAAAGATAAGAGGTAAAAAACGGAGTATAGCGAATTATGTTGTATTAATTGGCATTATAGATAAGAGCAAAAAATAGCTTCACAAGAGATATTAATGATTTTACCTAATTTCAAGGGAGAAATTATGGATGATTTATATTTTTGTAGATGAGAGTGAGGATGAAAGCATATTTGTTGTTGGCGGGATCGCAACTTTTGATAGAAACAAGCTGTTGGATGGAATATACGAGACCAGAAGGTATATCAGAAACAAAAAAGGTTTGTCTGAAAAACAGAAATCTATGCTACTGAATGAGTTAAAAGACTATGTGCTCCACTCAAGCTATGAAGAAATTAAAGCAAATTTCATAAAGAATATTGTTTATGAAACACCAAAGAAAAATTCAAAAGGTGCAGAATTGAAGATAAGGGATTACTTGAGGGCTATATGTGTTTATTATCGTAAACAATGCGGCGAATATTTTAACCAGAATCGAAAAGAAGAAGTATATATTGCTTGTCTTGAAAAAGTTATTGAGGTGTTGGAACCTTTTGCTGCCAGCCAGGATGGGATCGGTTTAGTTTATGATATTATATATGATGAATTTGGTGGAGCAGATTTTGAAAGAGAACTGAGGCAGCATCTTCAAACCCGTTTTCCTAACATCAAGATAATTGTGCCTGGAAAATCCAACGAAGTAAAGGAGCTTCAAGCTGCTGATGTTTGTATTGGATGTATGCGGAGGAGCTTGAGCAATGAGGACATGGATAATTTTAGTAAATTAAAGCAATTTTCTTTATTTGCAGAAGTAAAAGTACCATACGATTTCAAAAAATAAACAAAATAAAAAAGTAGATAGTCCTAATGGCTTTGCTGTCATAACATCAGCTTCTACCCCGACTCTGGCGCCAAGGAAGCCATTAGCGACTCTACTTTGTTAACATTATATGCAGTTTAAATAAATTTAATTATACCTTTCCTTGACTTAATTATAACAAAGCTCATATATTCAGTCAATCTAAACGAAAATTTCCCAACTGCTGTTAGTTTAATTTTAGCGGGCAGGATTTGGCACAGTTCGGCAAGGAAGTGGCACAGATATTGTGCAACTACGGACTTCTAGAAAAAGAACCTTATGAAATTCTTACAGGTGAGGTATGATTAAATCGACAGTGTATACTCAAAATTGCATTTGAGGTAATGGTTGATACGCTGAACCGTATCATAAATAGCCTTAAAATTCGTGGCGCATTGAATAGAGAGATGAATGGGCAGCCGGGTTGAAAGCCCGGTGATTTTGTTGTAATTTACGGGAATTCGCTGTAAAATAGCTGTAAAATACGACTTGATTGCGGTGGACGGTCTTTCTGCACGTGATCAATGTGTAGGCGGAACCCCTTCCCAGTATATGTGCCCTGAATATCTTTATAAGCCTTATATCCTTTGCCATTGATCTGCTGTAATTTTTCTCGTAATCGTTCCAAAAGAAAGCCCTCCGTTTGTTTTACTCATTACAATTATTCATTTACGTTTATTAAAAATAAAATGCTGATTCGGAATTTCCGCTTTTGTATAGTATTTTGCCCCCTAAATTATTATAGTACACTATTGTATAATTTATTTCAGGAGACCCTGATCGCAAGTGAAGAGAGAATTATCCGGCATACAGGCAGGATTTTTGGTTAATATATGGAAAATGAACCAATTGTATTGTACGGACATGGTATAATCGAGAAGATATAATGGTATTAATCGGTTACGTTGGGCGAAAATAAGGCAGCAAACTGTTTAAGGAGGAAGTAAACATATGGAAACACCAAACATTGAACAAAACAATGTCAACAAATTACACGTGAGGCCGTCCAACTTTATCGAATACCTGATCATCGAAGACTTGCAAAACAACAAGTATAAAAAAGTGCACACCCGTTTTCCTCCAGAACCCAATGGCTATCTGCACATTGGCCATGCCAAATCCATCTGTCTAAATTTTGGGACTGCGGCTGAATTTGGTGGCCTGTGTAATTTACGCTTCGACGACACCAATCCCAGCAAAGAAGATGTAGAATTTGTCGAATCGATTAAAGAAGACGTGCGCTGGCTTGGTTTCGACTGGGAGGACCGGCTGTACTATGCTTCCGACTATTTTGAGCAGTTGTACGAATACGCCGTTCAGCTGATCAAAGCGGGCAAGGCCTATGTCTGCGATCTGAGTCCGCAGGAAATCAGGGAATACCGCGGCACTTTGACAGAGCCGGGAAAGGAGAGCCCGTACCGCAACCGGTCGGTCGAGGAGAACCTGGATTTATTCGCGCGGATGCGCGCCGGCGAATTCCCGGACGGTTCCCGCGTCCTCCGGGCCAAAATTGATATGGCTTCGCCGAACTTAAACCTGCGCGACCCGGTCCTCTACCGGATTATGCGGGCCACGCATCACCGAACCGGTGACAAATGGTGCATTTACCCGATGTACGACTATGCCCATCCCCTCTCGGATGCTATTGAGGGAATCACCCATTCCATTTGTACGCTGGAATTTGAAGACCACCGCTCGTTGTACGACTGGGTGATTGAAAACGTCGATACAGGTAGCCGCCCCCGGCAAATTGAATTTGCCCGGCTTAATCTCACCTACACCGTGATGAGCAAGCGCAAGCTCCGGGAACTGGTGGAACAGGGGTATGTCTCTGGTTGGGACGATCCGCGGATGCCGACGATCTCGGGTCTACGGCGGCGGGGCTACACCCCGGAGGCAATCCGCGACTTTTGTGAGCGCATCGGCGTGGCGAAGAGCAACAGCGTGGTGGATATCGCGCTGCTGGAACACTGTATCCGGGAGGATTTGAACCGGCGCGCCGCCCGGGTGATGGCGGTGTTGCGACCCTTGCGGGTGGTGATCGAAAACTACCCGGCAGACCTGGTGGAAGAGTTAGAGGCTGAGAATAATCCGGAGAATCCGAGTATGGGGTCGCGGAAAGTACCGTTTTCCCGCGTTCTTTATATCGAAAAGGATGATTTTATGGAGAACCCGCCGAAAAAATTCTTCCGCCTGGCTCCCGGCCAGGAAGTGCGCTTGAAACACGCCTACATCATCAAGTGCGAGCAGGTGGTTAAAGATGAGCGCACCGGGGAAATAATTGAACTCCGCTGTACCTATGACCCGGAAACCCGCAGCGGTGGAGCAGCCAGCGGGCGGAAGGTCAAAGGAACGCTCCACTGGGTTTCCGCGGCCCATGCCATAAGAGCCGAAGTCCGGTTATATGACCATCTCTTCCTGGTGGAAAACCCGGATGACGACCAGGACGGCGCTGATTTCAAAGCTAAAATAAATCCCCACTCGTTAGTGACGCTCACCGATTGTCTGGTTGAACCGAGTTTGGCCGGCGCTGCGCCCGGCAGCCGCTACCAGTTCTTGCGCCAGGGCTACTTCTGCGTTGATCCCGACTCAACCGAGGAAAAGCTGGTATTTAATCGGATTGTCCCCTTGCGGGATTCCTGGGCGAAAATCCAGAAGGATTAGCAGAACGGATAAGTAAATAGAGCGGATAAGTAAAAATAGGCGGATAAGTAATTAGTAAATAAAAGTGGGAGGGGTTAAGTTGTGAAAGGGGAAACAACTTTAACCCCTTCATAGCTTTGACCGTCCTTCAGGTCTTCTGTCCAGAGTACTTCGCAATGAAGGGCATAGGCACTGCCAATGATCATCGCGTCCCAAAAAGACAGCTTATATCGCTGCTGGATGGCAATGGCGGTGATGACATCGTCAACTGTTGGCAAATGAACAGTCCAGTGGCCAAGATCCGAAATGATGCGGGTAGCCAGTTCCGCGGGGAGCGGTTTGTTAACCTTCTGCGTCACTGTGACGTAAAATTCCTGCAAGACTTGCAGACTGAGGCAGCCGCTCCGGCTTTCCCACAGGGAAGCAACTAATTGCTGCGCGACTTGGTGTTTGAACCCGGCCGAGGCATCGTGGGCGTAAACTAAAACATTGGTATCGACAAACTGACGCGGTTCATCTTTCATGCAGTTCATCTCTTTTCCAGCCAATATTTCCCCCGGTGCCCAGGTCCAGGTCTTCTTTACGTGTCATATCAAGGGACCTTTTCGTTGAAAAACGACGAAGTGTTAAATATTTCTGGGAAAAGAATGACTGATGGGGTTGAGCTTCGGCAGGACTTGTCAATAATACAGAGAAAACCATAGTAGCCAATTTTCTAAGATGGGGCGAAGTATTCATGCGCCAGACGATTGAACAAGCCATCCGGGAATATCCGACACAGACCATGCAAATCAGCTGGTTGGAAACAGCGGTCCAGCGCCGCCTGGGCGCGGAGTTTATTGCCCGGGGTGGATATGTCGCTTTTGCCAGCGTGATTGAAGAACTGTGCCGGGAAAAGCGGCTCAGCCCCGTGCGGTCGTCGGGGTCGAACGGACGGACCCCGCCGCTTTTTAACCGTTACCGCAAACAGCGGGTCCGGCTGGACGAGTCAGGACAGCAACAACTGCTGTCGCTCCATCCGCGGATCAAAGTGGACCGGTACCTGGTTAGCCCGGCGCAGTACGACCGGGACCGGGATTATCTGCTGGCCCTGGATAAATTCTTCAAGGATCGAAAATTAAGTAAAACCCTGTCGACCCCGTACGCGGTCAACGAGCGGTCTTTTCAGATCTTTGCCGACGAAAAGTTCCTGGCCTCCAGTGCGGGGCGGGCTTTTCTCCAGCAGGTGGGCTTAACGTATGCCGACCTGGGGTGTTACCAAACCTATGAACCGTTTTTCTATGTTGATTACCGTCAGCCGGGAGAAGCGGCCGGTCAGATCCTGGTGGTGGAGAATAAGGACACCTTTTTCACCATAAAGAAGTGTTTTGCCACCGGCCGGCGGCGGATCGACGGGACGAGATTTAACTTCTTGATCTACGGCGAGGGACGGAAGATTGTCAGCAGTTTTGCCTTTATCACCGAGGTACCGGGCCTTTTGGTGGAGCGGAGTCGGGTCTACTATTTCGGCGATCTGGACCCGGAGGGGATCGATATTTTCGGTTCCCTGACCGCTCGTTACCCGGACTGGCTGGTGCAGCCCTGTGGATACCTGTACCGGCGGCTGCTCGAACTGCACGGCCACCGGGCACCGCGGCGCCGGGAAAAGCAGCAGCGCTTGCGGCCAGACTATCTGGACCGGTTTCTCCAAGTCTTTGATGCCCCGACCGCGGGCAAAATCTCTGAGCTTTTGACTGAGGGACGTTATCTACCGCAGGAAGGCCTACCCTTTCCTTTCTTTCTTGAGGAGCTTGAGGAGGTGAGGTAGATGGACGAGGTTTTGTTCGGGTTTGGCGAGCGGATGAAAAACATCGCGATTTTCCAGCCGCTTTTTGCCCTGCAAAACAGCCGCAAGTACAGTGAATACGATTGTGTAGCCCTGGGCTTTGCCGTTCTCCTGTTTATCCTGGAAAACATGCTGACCGGAAAAGAAGCCTGCGACCACCAGCGCATTGGCCAGTTCCTCCGGCAGGTGATCGAAGCCAATTATCAGCGGCGCTTGAGCGAGAGTGAAGGGCTGGAGATGGCTTACTATTTTCTGGACGTCCTGCGGAATGGTGGCTGGCCCTTCAGCTTTGCCTTCCGGGATTTAGAGCGCGGCCAGGATACCGCCTACAAGTTTGCCCTCATTGAGACAGCCGCTTACGAAATCCACGGCCAGATGAGCTTTCGGCTGACCAGTGAGGGATTGGATTTGCTGTTTAAGACCCGGGAGATCTACAAGGAACTGCGGATTACCATCTCCCAGCTCTACCTGCGCCAGCAGATCGAAAAGGGAGTTTTTCAGGAGGCTTTGCGCACGGTAGATGACCTGTACGTCCAGGTCAGCGAAATCCACACAAAACTGGAGCAAATGAAGCGGCGGGTCCTGCGCAATGTTTCCGAATTCTCTATCCAGGCCTATGTCGGGCTCATGGAACAGATTTACGACCAGCTGCAGCGAGAAAAAGAGGTGTTTACTTCGTTAAAGGAACTGCTGCGTCAGACCCAGGAATCATACCTCTACCGCGAGTTATCCGAACGTGAAAAACAGAGCCTCGATCAGTTGATGGCGGTCTCGCGGGGATTGGACCGGGTCATCAATGCCCACAATCGGCTCTTCACCCACAAGCTGGCGACGGCAGCCCTGCTTGAAGAGGCGATGCTGGACAGTCTGGCCAACACCTTTCGTACCCGGCTCAATTTTGAACAGGAGTTTGTGGATCGGGTCATCGAACACAACGCTGATCTGGAGGTCCTGCGGCAGCTGGTCCAACCCCTGTTCAAACCCAATCAAAACCGTTTTTTTAACATCATGCGAATCTTTGATGTTCAGCAAGTGGCCAGGGAAGAAACGCCAGAGCCGGATGCCTTGCTCGGTCCGGATGAGGTTTACCTGCAGCGGCTGGCGGAACGGGAAGTGGCCATCAAACGGCAGCGGGATGATCGTTACCGCAAATATCTGGAGCTGATCCTGCTACCTGCGCTGACCAGCCGTGAGTATTCCCTGCGCGATATTCTGGACCGACTGCCACCGGCGGATTACGCCCAGCTTGTCTCCGAGGTAGAGTTTTACATCTTCCTGGTCCAGGTACATCAACTGGGGGAGCTGACCCTGACCATCGACCCGGGGTTGCAAGAACGGTTGATCGATGCTGAATCAGGCAATTTACCGTATTTGCTGCTACAGGTCGTGGAGCGTTATCCTGACCTGCAGGGGCTGGGCGCCCTGGAAATTCGGGTGGGGCAGGAAGAACTGACGCTGGCCAACGGCAGCGTGGTTTCCAATTACTATTACCAGGTGCGGGGAAGGACGTGATCGAGCATGGGAGAATTTTATCGCGCGGAAAAAGTCAGCACGGCCATAAAGATCTTTTTGGAACTGGTTAGACGTGGCCAGCTCAATGCCGATGACGAACTCGAATTGGTTCAGGCCTATAAAAACGATGTGGAAGTGCAGACCCTGTTGACGGAAGTGCTGGAACCACTGGCAGATGTGCAGATTCTGGAAACGCTGGACCGGCTGTACCTGTCGCCCGGCCCGGACAACCGGTTTTTCGGCTACACGAATGAACAACTGCGGCAGCGGTTGAAGTTGTATGACAACAAGGAACTGTATCTGGCTTATTTTGTAATTATGTGTCTGCTGGCCATGTTTTACGGCAGTGACAGCCTGGAAGAAGTGACCCGCTATTACGTAACGGTGGAGGACCTGGAGCAGTTTGTGACCAGCAAGCTGGCCAACCTGCGTCAGACGGAGAACATCAAACAAATCGAAGCCGAGGTGGAGTACAATCTGTTAACTTCGGCCGAGCTCTGGCAGGACATGCCGGAATACGATACGGAAATCAAATATCTGCGCCGCACGACGAAAAACCGCATCAGCTTCATTTTGCGGGTCTGTGCCTTCCTGCAGGAGGAAGGACTGGTTGTCGTGCAGGGGGAACGGGAAATTTATCTCCAGGATAAGACCGAGCAAATGGTGCGCAAATACTATGCCGATCTGGGACGGAAAGAGAAACTGCTGGGTTTGATCGGCGGGAGCAAGGGGGTGAAATAAATGCCGCAGATCTGGCGGATGCGGTTGGTCAATATCGAATATGACGGGGGAAAAAAGGTCTACACCGACGAATTGTTCCGGCTACATGGCAAAAACACCCTCTTTAACTTGACGAATGGTGGGGGCAAAACCCTGCTGGTCCAGTTATTGCTCCAGGTCGTCCTGCCCAATGAACCCTTCAACAAGCGGGGGATTGTTGAACTGCTCGCCCACCGGCGGTACACGGGTCACATTGCGGTGGAGTGGCGGCTCGATACCAGAGAAGACAACTACCTGACCACGGGGTTTTGCTTTACCCGCGGCCAGGATGAAGACAGCCGGCTCCGTTATTTTCTGTACTGCATCAACTACCAGCAGGCCAATGAATTCGACATCAAGCACCTGCCCCTGGTCAAGGAGCGGGCTCCGCTGGGGTATACCGAGTTGTTGAGCCTGCTCAAGAAGAATACCGGTTCCCGTGAAGCGAGCATCACCGTTTTTGATCAGGATGATCGGCGCAGCGCTTACCTCGAACACTTAAAGACGTACAATATCTTCGCCAAGGAGTGGAAGAACATCAAGACCATCAACAACCGGGAAGGAGGAGTGGCCGAGTTTTTCACCGGGGCGACGACTACCAAACAGTTGCTGGAAAACCTGATCATTCCCGCCGTGGAGGAGGTGGTTTTCCAGAACGAGCAGGAAGCCCAGGAACTGGCCCGGTCTTTCTGGGAGTATTACCAGAGTTTGTTGCGGATCCCGGAACTGGAAAAGAATCTGGCCAGTTTCCAGTTATTGCGGACTGGCGGGGAAGCGGTCCTCAAGGAGGTACGGGGCTACGGTCAGCTGTTTGACCAATTGAGGGGCGGTCAACAACGCTTGCGCCAGCTAATTGACCGGGCCCAGGAAGAACTTGCCCTGGTCGTCGATCGGCAGCAAGAAACCGGCGATGTTTTGGTGCGACTGGCGCAACACCTGAAGCAACTGGCCTTTCAACAGGAGAGTCTGGAATACACCAGAATGGTCCGGGAACTGCACCAGGAACGCCTTGCCCTGGAGCGTCGACAAACAGCGTACCAGGAAGCAAAGCAGCGGTTAAAGGCGGCTGATTATCGGCTGCGGCGGGCCAGGGGAGAAAATAAGTTTCTTGATTATCAGCGGCTGGCGGCTGAGATCGCGGGCTGGGAGCAGGAGCGAGTGCTCCGCAGCCGGGGCCAGGAAGAAAAGCTGGCGGAGCTGGATCTCTACCGCGCGACGGTGCGGCGACGTTTGCAGGACCGCGAGCTGGCCTGGCAGAAGCAACGCGATGAGCTCAAGACCCGGATCGTCAGTGAACAAGCGGAAGAGGCCGCTTTGAAACAGCAGCTTTTGGCCTGGCGCACGGCGGAGAAAAATCTGGTTAGCCAGCGGGCGGCGCTGGAAACCCGGCTCCAGCAGTACCAGAATCGGTGGCGCGAATTGTGGGAGACTTACCAGAACCTGACCTGGTTGGAGGACCCGGCGGTCGCGCTCGCGGAGCTGGAGCAGGCCGGGGAACACTTACGTCGGCAACTGGCGGAGGTCGAAGGGGAAAAACAGCGTTGCCGGGAGGAGGAAGTGGTGCTCGAGCAGGAACTGCGCGAACTAGCGGTGACCATCACCCGGCTGGAAAATCAGCTCGCCGCTGACCAGCGGGAGGAGCAGCAGTACCAGGAAGACTGGCAGCAGTTGAAAGAGATGCTCTGGCGGCATTCCATCAACTGTCAGGATCCTTTTGCGGAACGCCCCCGCCTGGAGGCCCAACTGCTAAGTGCCAGCTTGAGTTTGCAACAGCAGCAAAACCGGCAGGCGGCTGAACTGGCCCGATTGGAGGAACGACTCAGCCTGCTGAAGGATCATGCTTATTACGTCCCCAACCAGGAAGTGCTGGAGATGCAGCAGAAATTACAGGAGCTCAATATCAGCACCCGGCTGGGCAGTCAGTGGTTAGCCGAGTTAAATCTTGATCCCGAACAAAAAGAGGCTTATTTGCGGCATAACCCGTTTCTGCCCTATGCCCTGGTCCTGGCCGAGTCTGACTTCAAACGCCTGCAGCGCCAGCAAACCATCTGGGCTGACCTGGTCTTAAACAGTCTGGTTCCCCTGGTGGTTCGCCGCGGTGAATTGGTGCCTCCCTGCGGGGAGAGCCATGAAGGCCTGGTACCGCTACCGGGTCAGCACGCTTACGTGGTGTGGCACCGGGGGTATCGTTATGTGCTGATGCCATCCCTCCTGGCGGAGGAACAGCCGGTCCTGGAGGATCAAATCAGGCGTCGACATGAGAACCTGCAGGGATTGCGCCTGAGTCTGGACGCCCTGCGACGCACCAGTGACGCCTTAAGCGGGTTTTATCAACGTTATGGCGCCGATTTTGTCAGGGCGCTGAAAGAACGGATGGCTGCGACGCAGGGGCGACTTGCTGATAGTCAACGGAAGAATCAGGATACGGAAAAGCAATTGACCCGGCTGCGTGAGCGTCTGCCCCAACTGGAGGATGAAGGCGAAAAGATCAAAGAACAGCTCCGGCAGACAGCGGCCAGTCGGCAGGATTGGCTCAAGTGGCAGGTGGAGCGAGACAAACAGCACCAGCTGGAAGCTGAACTGAAACAGCTGAAGAAACGCGAAATTACGCTCAAAGAGGAACAGGAGCGGCTCGAAGAGCGGCTGAGCCTTCTGGCCCAGCGCCTGCGCCAGGCCGAGGGCGAGCTGGGCCGGCTCGAATCAGAATTGGTCCAGATTAGGGAAAACCTGGCCTGTATTCCCGAACCCGGTCGTGAGACGGTTCCTCTCCCTGACGTTCCCTACGAGCAGGCTGCGCTGATCCTGCAAGGGCTGGAAAGGGATGTCAGCCAGGTGGCTTCTGATATATCTATTCTGGATGAGCAGATCCGACGTCATCGCGAGCGCATGGCGGAGCTATGCGGTGAGATTGAGCGGGAGCTGAAGCTGACCGTGGAAGAAGTCAGCGGGGCGGAGCGGCGTTGGACAGTATTTGAGCTGGAACGCTTGCAGGGTGAACTGGAGGAGGCTGAGAGGGAGGTAGATGCGCGGCGCCAGGAAGCAGATGAGCAATGGAAGTTTGTTACCAGGCTGGAGGCTCGAACGGAGGATAAAGCCGCGGATATTCAAAAAAATCACGGGTGTTTACCGGTGCAAGATTGGGAAGACGACCTGACAGCTGCGGCTGCCCGAATCCAGGCGGCGATCAGCGAAACAGAACGGCAGAGCCGAGAACATGAGTTATTACAGCGCCAGTTGGAAGAGACCAGAATTGAGCTCGAAAAAATCCTCGAAAAATTGGGGGACGCCGCACACCGTTTAGGGGCACCGAGTTCGGCCGAGCCGATGCCTGGCGAGGAATGGTCAGTTGTCAAGCCGCGGTTAAGACAAACGGCTGTAGAGCTGATTGCCCAGCTTGAGGGCTGGCGGAGCAGCCTCCAGAAACAGCGAGAACAGGTGCTGGTGACTTTCCGTCAGTATACCCGGGTCTTACAGGAGCAGGATAATCGTGTCCTGGATAAGTTCCTGGTACACCTGATCAATGATGAAAACCGATTGTTCGACGTGACCACCATGGAGGTTATCTTCCAGAAGTGTTTCACCCTCCTGGACACATACGAGCAAAAAGTGCGGTACGAGTTACAGCAGTGCGCCCGCGACAAACAGCTCCTGGTCGAACGGTGTGTCCAACAGGCAGAAAGGATCGCGGCCGAGATCAAGACCATTGACCGGTATGTCAAGGTTGACTACGCCGGCCAGACCACTAACGCGGTCCTGGTTAAACTGAAGGACTGGGATCCAGCGACCAGCCTGGCGGACATGAGCAGCCACATCGAGGCGTGTATTCTGAAATTGAAGGAAATGGTGGGTGAGCCCCAGGAGAAGCTGGAACGGTTTATCCAGAACCAGCTGTCTTCGCGTCAGCTGTTGCATGTGCTGTCGAACTTGAACCAGTGTGTGGTCAAGGTGTTAAAACCCGACCAGCACCCGGTTTCCCCGCGCTACGACAACTGGGAAAACGTGGAGAAATGGTCGGGCGGCGAGAAGTACGCGGGTTTCACAGCCATGTTCATGGCCATCCTGAGCTATACCCGCAGTAAACTGAGCAGCCTGCGTAACCCGGCCAAGGTGCTGGTGGCCGACAACCCGTTTGGAGCGGCTTCCTCGCCCCATGTGCTCAACCTGATTTTCCAGATTGCGGCCAATAACAACATCCAGATGATCTGCCTGACTGCGCTGACGGAAGAGGCCATTTTCAGCTTTTTCCCCGTGGTCTACAGTTTGCGGTTGCGCCAGTTTCTGGGGAAGGACTATGTTCAGTCTGTCGTGGAGAAAGGTTTTTATCAAATTGATCCCCTGGAGAAGGAACTGGTCAAAAAGCGGCAGTTGGCTTTGTTCGGAAATGAAGAAGATGAGGTTATAATTTAATTAAATTGACGGACCTTTCGGGCAATATTCTAGCGAAGGAGAGTTTTCCGTTATGTCAGAGGCAAATGTAAAAGTAACCGTTTTGGTCGAAAACAGTGTCGGGGTACCTCTGGGCCTGATTGGCGAATGGGGGTTAGCCATGCTGGTTGATTGGGCCGGCCACAAATTTTTGTTTGATACCGGCGAACAAGGGCACTTACTGGGTAACGCCGCCCGGCTGGGGGTGGATCTGCAGTCGGTGCATGCCCTGGTGATGAGCCACGGGCATTACGACCACACCGGGGGGATGCGGGCCTTTTTGCGCCACCGGGGTCAGCTGCCGGTTTACGCCCACCCCGATTTTTTCGCGCCGCATTACACCTCTTCACCGCAGGAGCAGTATATCGGTGTGCCATTTTGTCAGGAGGAATTAACCGGCAGTGGGGCCAGATTTATTTTCTCCCGCGAACCGGTGGAAATTGCCCCTGGTCTCTGGTTGAGCGGCGAAATACCGCGCCGGACCAGTTATGAGACGGGAGACAGCCGGTTGTATCGCGTGGTGGAGGGGAATAAGGTGGCCGATCCGGTTCTGGATGATCTGAGTTTGTTCGGCGTGACCAGTGAAGGGCTGGTGATCATTCTGGGTTGTGCCCACGCCGGCCTGGTCAATATTATCGAGCACGCCCGCCAGGTGACCAGGGTGGAGCGGGTCTACGGTTTGGTTGGCGGCACTCATCTGGGACCAGTTTCGGACCACCAGCGAGACGCCACCCTGGAGTATTTAAAACAGCTTGATTTACAATTTATCGCGGTGAATCACTGTACCGGCCTGCCGGTGATGGCCCAACTGGCCGGCATTTTTGGCCCGCGTTTCCGGTTTGCGCCGGCGGGAACGAAACTTGAATTGCCGGCACCAATAGCCCCTGCCCCTGCAGAATAAGGCCGGCTCGTGCAGTCGGCCTTCTTAATTTACCCTTCTCAGCGGTTTAAACTGAAGAAAATTAAAGAAATCTTGCCCTTTTTTTCCCGTCTTTTCAACTATTGTCAATCAGGTTGTCCCGCTTTCTTTTCGATAATATATAAACAGTGATGTGCGGGCTGGCGTGTGCCAGGTTGACATAAGGAGGATTCAGGGTGGGGAAAAAGCGGATCTTTGATTGCCGAGCGATCGCGGTTCTGGCCCTCTTGGTGTTTGTGCTCAATCTCGTTCCGCTGCCTTTGCTTTTGACCCTGGCGGCGGACGGTTTGGACATTGCTTTATCCCCGAGCAAGGGAAGTGAAAAAGGGGAATTTTATGTCCACATTCTGAATCAAGGAACAGTGGACTTCAGCGGTTCTACCGTTTATTTAATTGTCAACGGTCATGTCTCAAGCTTTTCCGAAGGCGATCCGCGGGTGGTGGTCACACCGCGGGAGATCCTGTTCTACATGCCGGCGTATGACGTCGGGATTAACCCGGAGCAGGAAGCCTTTATCTATGTCAAAAACGCTGATGGCAAGTGCAGCCCTTTGCGGAGCTTCTATTATGTCAATGACCCGGACATCGTGAGTGTCAATCAGAATACCCAGACCAGACTGATCCGGGATACCAGCGGGACCATTATCAGCACCGAGTTTGAAAAGCAGACCATCATCATCGGCGATAACTTCGGACTTGACGCCAGCGACAGCCGCCAGATAACCCAGGTGACCATCGGCGGCTACGACGCCCCGATTCGCGAGCGGCTTGACCGCACGGTGATCGTGAAAAACCCTTCGGCCATCAATGAGGGGCAACAGTACACCGTGATTGTCAAGAACCAGGTCGGAGGAGCCGGCTCGATGGCCAATGTGGTCGTCCGGCCTACCCCGATTATCCACAACTTATCGAAATTTAAGGTCCATCAAGGAAATATTCTCGATATAACCGGCGAAGCCTTTACCAGCGGCTCGGTGGTCAAGATCGACAATACGTTGATCACACCAACCGAAATTACACCCAACTTGATCCGTCTTACCATTCCCGATAACCTTGTGCCGGGTACCAGCAAGGATGTTGTCGTGATTGACAGCACGGGCCAGCGCGCCACCCTGGTTGATGAACTGGAGGTTTTACCGGCCTATGGTGATGTCCAGATCTTGAGCATTTTTCCCAATGCAGGATCCGTTAACGGGGGGACGACCGTCCGGATCGCCGGTAAAGGATTTCAGGCCAGTATGGAGGTCTTATTTGACGGCCGGCCAGCCACCAGCAAGACAATCGTTGACCCGTCTCCTTCGGATCCCCCGGGTACCACCAGCGTCTTCCGGGTGGTCACCCCACCCGCGGCGCCGGGTAAAGTTGGCCCCGTGTCCGTCCAGATTTGGGACCCGAACACGGAAAGCGTAATTACGGAGGACCCGGTGGGGTTTAACTACCTCCTGGCCAGCGAGACCCTGGTGATCACAGATTTTGTTGACGCCGACGGCAACCGGGAGGGGTATGATATCGGGGGGGAAAACATCTATCTGCACGGGAAAAAGTTCCTGTGGTGGATCTCCCCCAGCTCGACCGCAGACCGGACTATTACCTATCCCACCCGCGAGCAAACCACGACCAAAATGGTACAAACGATTGAACGCGCTACCATTCCTGACCCTTATATCAAGGATAACCCGCCGAATATTACCGTCTGGGTGTATCGCCAGATTACGCTGGACATCGGCGGCAAGGACGCCTGGATCTCCAGCATTACCGGGCCTGACGACGGGGAGCAACTGATCGCGGCGGAAACACCGCGGGTCAATCTTGATCCGCCAACGAAGACCAACTATTCGGTGAACGTTACGACGCGAACGATCATTAAAAGAGAAAACGGTGAGGTTATTCAGGATGTAGTAGAACAGGCCACTGCCCCGGCCAAATATGCTTACAGCCCCTACCCCAGCGCCCCTGAGATCGACAGCATTACGCCGGCCAGAGGACCATCAGTCGGTGGGACCACGGTGAAAATAATTGGGGTGGATTTCCGCACCAACGTGGCGGTATACTTTGGCGACATTAAGCCCCAGAACCGGGGGGTTGTTACTGGCCTGAAGCTCGGACCGGACCAGCGCGGGAATAAGCTGGTCGGAGAGATCACGGTGGTTACCCCGGGGACCTCCCGGCGGGGCAAGGTTGATGTCCACGTCGTCAACCCTGACGGGGGTAGCGTCACCCTGGTCCAGGGGTATGAGTACCACAGCAGCCCAACCATCACTAATTTCTGGCCAGCCAAAGGTTCTACCGAGGGCGGGACTTATGTCACCATTACCGGGGCAGAATTCCTGGCCGGGACAGATGACGGCGCGGTGGGGACAACCGTTTATATCGGCGATGTTCTCGCTGATAGTGTTCACATTGTCTCGAGCAGCGGGGCAGATATTACAGGACAGGCCGGGCAACTGGGTACCCGGGTGAAAGTACGCATTCCGCCGCTACCACCGCCTGAACGCTACCCGGCGGGGAAGTTTAAGATCAGGGTGGTCAACGCCGACGGCGGGACGGCCCAATCCCCTGACGGGATGGACTTTGAGTTTGTGGACCCGCCGGCTAACCCACCGCTGATTGGCACCATTACGCCGGCGGAAGGCAGCATCAAGGGCGGCACGTCGGTGACGATTACGGGCGGCAACTTTACCCGGAACATCCTGGTAACCATTGATGGTGAGCCTCTCACCGAGATCATCGTGCAAAATAATGCCACGATTACGGGCAAAACTCCACCCGGGAGCCGGGTTGGCCCGGTACCCGTCCAGGTGATTAATCTGGACACCGGGGGTACCGCCACAAAGGAGGGTGGTTTCCGTTACCACCGTATTGAAACTAACCCGAAAATTACCGGGATCACCCCTAACCACGGCACCCGGGGCACTAAAATAATCATTACGGGGTCAGATTTTGTCAAGGGTGGACTGGTCGACGGCCAGTTATTGCCTTCGAGTGCGGTCTACTTTGGCGATACGGTTGTGCAGACCGTAAACAACGACCCCGGTGATCCCCTGTACGTAGTCAGCCTTAACCAGATTATTGTCACGGTGCCCGATCTCGGGGTGCCGGGCCTGTATGAAGTGAAAGTGAAAAACCCCGACACCGCTGAGGCGGTGGCGACGGTCAAATTCAACTACCAGGTACCGCGCCTGCTACCGACGATCACCAGCCTGACTCCTACCATCGGCTCGGTTAAAGGCGGGACGGATGTAACGATCGAAGGGAAAGATTTCGAAGCGGGTGTCGAAGTATATTTCGGCACCAACCGGGCTACTGACGTGCAGTTAGAGTCCCTAGGGACTGATCCCGTTGATGGCCGCTGGATCATGCGGATCCGTGCCAAGACGCCGCCAGGGCCGGCCGGGCCGGTGAATGTGACTGTGGTCAACCCGACCGGCGGGAGTGACACCATCCCGAACGCTGTTGTTACCCAGGGCTTTACCTATGTGGTACCGCTCAGCAACCCGGAAATCACAGACATCAGCCCCGCCCAGGGTTCAGCGGCGGGATATGAAACGGTCACGATCAAAGGCCGCGACTTCCGCCAACAGGGGACGCTCAATCCGACTGTCACTATCGGCGGTCAGCCGGCCATCGTGCTCAACTTTGTCGACGATCCCCTTCAGGGCCAGACCCTGACGATCCTGACCCCGCCCTCTACGACGGCCGGGCCAAAAGACGTCACCGTGACCAATCCTGACGCCGGCACGGTAACCAAAAAGGCCGGTTACACCTATACTCAATCGAAAATTACTGTGACCGGTATTATTCCCCCCAAAGTCAGTATTGCCGGGGGTACGGTGGTCACGATTATCGGGAGTGGGTTTATGCGCGGGACCAGGGTGACCGACACCGTCACCATTCCCGCCACCCGGGTCTGGATCAACGGGACAGAGTTGACTGGTAGTGTGACCATCGGCGGGGTAACGCGGGAACGGGTGGAGGTAATCAGTCCCACCATGATGCGGGTGGTTACGACTGCAGTGAATGAGGCCGGCCGGAAAGAGCTAAAACTGGCCAACCCGGATAACTCGGCTTTTGTCGGGCAAATTGAGTATGTCTCCCCGGTGGTTTACCCGGTCATTACCGATATCCAGCCCCGGGCGGGGACTGTCGACGGGGGGACTCTGGTGACCATCACCGGACAGAACTTCCGTTCTGAAGTGGAGGTATACATCGGCGTAACCAGAGCGGAATTGGTGAGCTGCAACGAAACCGGCACCCAGTTGATCATCCGGACGCCGGCGGGTAATCCGGCTGATGTTGGCCGCAAGCTGGACATTACGGTTTACAACCCGGAAGACGGCGGCAGCGCTACCTGGATCGAGTGCTGGGAGTACAAGGCCCACGGTGTTAATCCGAAGATCACCAGCGTGCAACCTAATGAAGGGTCCACCCTGGGCGGAGACCTGATCACCATCAAAGGGGACAACTTTAGAACCGGCGCCAGCGTCTTCATCGGCACGGTGGCGGCAACTGACGGTCTTGAGGTTGTGGACTATCAGACGATCGTGGTCAGGACGCCCGCTCAGCCGGCCGGGGTTTACGACATTGTCGTCCGCAACCCTGACTACGGGGAAGCGACCCTGGCCAAGGGTTTTACCTACAAGGTAACCATCACTGAGCCGACCCCCGAATTCAACGTGCGGCTAAGTCGGGATGAGCGCGGGCTTAAGTTGACCTGGGCGGCCGTGCCCGGGGCTGATCAGTATGAACTGTACGGGTTTCATCAGCACAGCTACGACAGCAGCCCTGACGAGGAAGATTATAAGTTTATCACCGCGACGGCCAATACCTACTATTATCTGACCGATTTAGAGGCGGAGACCTATTATTACTTCCGCCTGCGTACCTTGAACAAATACGGGGCCTCTTCGTTCGTCAAGGCGACCATCTACGTGGACGACCCGAACAGCGTAGACTGGCCAACCCGGGTTAGCCGGGACGCCGACCAGGTTATGTTTCGGGGCGACACTCTCAACATCACCGTGGGCACAGATGTGCTTGATGACGATCACCATTACACCCACGTCATCGATCTTGACGAGAAGAAGTACGCTTCGGCGACAATGTTGCAGGTGAACGTGCCGGCGGAAGTCGTCCGCAGCAGTAGAAGTTACATAGCCGTCCGGACTCCCAGGTATGAAGTGACTTTCAGCCCCTATATCTTCTACAGGCACGAACTGCGGGAGGCAGAGGAGGATGAACAGAAGGTCTACGGGCGGCTCAGGTTGAGGGAGGCCGACCCCAGAGAAATGGAGCGGGCAGCCTTGAACTTATCCTGGGGAGAGCGGGTCGTCGGCAGTCTTGATTTATCCCTGGAACTGGCCGATGGGCATAAGATTATCCCGTTGATGGGCTTTAACGGAACGATCAGCGTGACCCTGGCCTACAACTCTAATGTTACAGGGCTGCCCAAGGGGGTCTATTTCTACGATCCAGTTACGCGGACCTGGGCGGACTGCCGCGGCTACGTGAATTCTTTCCGCAAGACGGCCAGCCTGGAAGCCCGGGACCCGGGCTGCTACGCGGTTGTCTATACAGTGCGTTAGTAATGTTTGGTGATATCCGCGAAGCGGATAGTATATATACGGAGGCGATACAGTGCGCAGGATCATTGCCGTTGTCTTCATCATGCTGGGTGTGATTGGCTGGTTGTGGCCCTATTCCCCGGCACCGACCGTGGCCGCTGTCAATTCGCCACTTCTTGGATCGGCGGTAATGCTGCCGAACAGCAACCCGGGATATATCCCTCCGCACAGCAAGGTTCGGTACGGGCGAGTCACGGCGATCGATCTGGCAGACAACCGGCTGGTGATCACCGGTCCGGCCGGGACCGAGGAATTTACCCTGGAGGATTCCATCCTGGTGACCAAAGAAAATCAGGTTGTGGACTTAAACCGGCTGCGGCTTGGCGATTGGGTTAAGGTTCAGTTCAGCGATATTTATACGGATACACCCAGCCGCCTTGGTATTGAAGGAAAGGACCGCCAGATCACGGCCTTATATAAAGGCCAGCTGGCCAATGTCTGGCCGCTCAGAGGGGAGATCGTGCTGCGCGAGGTGGAGCAGTACGGCCATACCAAATGGACGAAGGCTGAGGATTTATTAAAACTCGCAGTTGATCCGACGACGGAAATCTACCGACAGGGGCAGCGGATTTCCTTGACAGAGCTGAACGCTACCCGTGCCGGAACGGAGGTTTTTGCCGCGGTCAGTAATCACTTCGGGCAGCGCCGGGTGGTCAAACTGCTGGTGTCTCCAGGCTATGACCGGTCGTTTTACGACCGGATTGACGATATCGATTGGGCCAGCGCCCGCCTGGTCCTGGCAGGACGGGAGTTTAGCTTTGATGACGGGACAATTATCCTGGGTAACCAGCGTCTCCTGGATCCCGCTGCCCTCCAGGAGGATCAGGCCGCCCTGGTGGTGGGCACCCAGACGGAAAACGGTTATCAGGTAGCGGCCATTGTGGTCGAACAGGTGGCTGCGCCACGACTCCAGATCTACCGCGGTGAAGTTTATGATGTTACCAGTGACAGCTTCGCCCTGGAGGACTACGAAGAACTGGATGATAATGAGTGGGACGGTCATCGCCGACACAAATTTTTCTTAACGGAGAGAACCAAAATCATTGATTCCCGTGAGACGAACCGTGCCGCAATAACAGTGCCCTTAAATGAATTTGTCGACAGCCAGTATGAACAGGATCCTGATGGCTCGGATGAGGGGCGCAATACTGTTTATCCCTATGCCTACGTTGTCGCCGACGGGAATGTGGCCCTGGCCATAAATGTCCGAGATAGCGTAGATTCGAAATGGGAGCGGGTCAGTACCGGCCGAGTGGTGGCGGTTGACGAAGGTGCCCAGCAGATCACCCTGGATTTGGTCAAGGACTGGAGCGCTTACTATAACAAGTGGCAGATCAATCCCGCGCTCAACTACCTTCAGGTTAACCGGGCCGTGCTGGTCAAGAACGGCCGGGCGATTGATCTAACCGACCTGCTGCCGGGTGAACAACTGTATTTCGTACGCGATAACGTTCAGGCGACAGTAGTATTGGTTCAGGAGGACTGAAACGGGCATGGTGAAAACTGTTTGGCGTTGGGCGACTGTTTTGGGCGGGGTGGTTATCCTGACAACTGTCTGGCTTGGCCTTTCCCCGCTCGTAGCTGGGGCGGCTCTCGCGGTTTATGAGAGTGGGATCGCCAGTGACCAGGAATACCGGGAAGTGGTGTTTATCACCGGAGAGCCGCTCTTATTAAGCGGGGAATTAAAAGTGAGTCTGGGACGAGAAAAAAACAATGCCGTGACCAATACCTATTATTATAAACTGAGCAATGCCGCCGGCGACGTTAAACTGACCCGGCGGCTGACCCTGACGACAACCCGCGAGACCACCAGGCAGCAGACGGTGGAAGTCACCCGCCTGGACAAAATAACGGAAACGATTACCGTGACCCGGGGAAAGGTTAAAGACACCTATGTTTTGAAGGACAACGCTTACCAGTTTCACAAATCCGTAGTAACTGACCACCAAGCTGCCGTTGATTATTTTTCCGGGAACTGGAACGGCCGCAAAGTCTACACCATTAACAAAGATGAAGGCGAGGCGGTGGTTGAGCTTACGGGATCAACCGTTGGCTACAGCCACTACTGGGGCAGCACGGAAACCCAACTGGTAGACTATTACCTGGAAACCGACCGGTTGTCCGCGACCTCCGGTGGTGCCCGAAACCGCTGGACGGGTACGGCCCAGGTCAAACTGGCGCTTAACCGCACCAAAGACCTGACCTATGTGCCAAATGAACCCACTCCCATCAGTTTCCGTGGCGGTTATCTGCAGACGGAACAGGAGGAAAACGTCCTCCAGTATACTTATGATCTGCCGTGCTTCAGCGATGGTGCGGTGATGAGCGGCCGACGGAATCAGGGAGAAGATTCCTTCAAACTCCTGTCGGTGCCGACCCAGAAACGGCTGCCTGTGGCGACCATCCGCGATATCGGTGGCCACTGGGCGGAAGATGATATCGCCCGTCTGGCCAGTCTGGGGGTTTTTCAAGACACAACGTATTTTGGACCCACCTTGCCGATGCCGCGGGCGGAGTTTGCCCGGGCGCTGGCTTTGCTCACCAATATGGTGCCTGCTCCCGGCCCGGCCGTCAAACAGATCACTCTGGCTGCCAGCAAACCGACCAGCTCGGCCAGTCCGGCCCCAGCAGCGGCGGTCCCGTTTGTCGACGTTCCGCCCGGCCACCCGTATTACCAGTATATCGTAGAAGTTGAGAAGCGTGGGGTGATGCAGGGGGCGTCCAATTGTTTCTTTCCCGACGGCGCGCTAACCCGGGCGGAAGCGGTGACCACCCTGATCCGGGCACTGGGATTTGCGGGACTCGCGCCGGCCACCGGCTATCGAACTACCTATCTTGACGATACCGAGATCCCCATCTGGGCGGTGGACGCGATTTACCTCGCGACTGAATTTGGGCTGATCCAGGGTGACCGGGGGTATGTCTATCCAAACGAGCGTATGACCAGAGCGGAAGCGGCGGCTTTTTTAAACCGTTTCATCACGTTTTTACAGCGCGACTTGAAGGAACACTACCGCGAGCGGGTGATTTATCAGCATTAGAAAGGGGGAGGAAACGCATTGCGAACAACCAGAGCCCGGCTGTCAATTATGCAGACAATCGCCATCGTGGTGGTTGCCCTGCTGGGCACAGCCTTTTCCCTCGTTAACCTCTGGTCGGGCGGTGTCGGTATTGGCAGTGAACCTTCTGGCGGTTCCCCCTCCGTCAGTTCCCCGCGTCAATATGAAATAGACGCTACCCTGGATCCCCTGACCCGGACGGTGAGGGGCCAGAGTACGCTTTCTTTAACCAATGATAAATCAGCCTCTTTTACCTCGCTTTTCTTTCACCTCTACCCTAATGCCTTTGCCCAGGTAGAAACAACCCCGGCTCCCGTCTCCGCTTACGACCGGGGATTTCAGCCCGGCGGGATCGCCGTTTTCCAGGTAACTGTGGACGGGCAGCTCACCCCCAGCGAAATTAAAGGGACCCAGCTGCGCGTCGACCTGCCGGCGCCGATTAAACCGGGCCAGACGGTTCGGCTGCAAATGCGGTGGACGCTCACCGTTCCGCCGGCTGCCTACCGTTTTGGAAGTAAAGACGGTACGTTTATGCTAGGCAACTGGTATCCGGTCCTGGCGGTCTGGGATGACCAGGGATGGCACCTGGACGAGTACGCGAAAATCGGCGACCCCTTCTTCAGCGAAGTGGCTGATTACCGGGTCAGGTTGTGTGTTCCCACCTATGAAGTAGTGGCGGCTACTGGCGTACTGGAACAAGAGGAAATCCTAAACAGCCAAACGAAGAGACTCACCTTCAAGGCCGAGCGGGTGCGCGATTTTGCTCTGGTTGTATCCCCGGACCTGCAGGTTGCGACCGTGCTGGTTGGCCAGACCACCGTCAGGTCGTACTTCTACCCAGCCCACCGGGCCGCTGGCCTGGCTGCCTTAACGACCGCCGCCCAGGCATTGGACTACTACAGTCAGCGGTTTGGTGAGTACCCCTACCAGCAGTTTTCTCTGGTGGAAGTGCCGATGGAGGGTTTTGCCGGCATGGAGTACCCCCAACTGACCATGCTCAGTCATCGGCAGTATCCGGGGGCTGGTACGGTCGGTGACTGGGCGGCCCTGATTGCCCATGAAGTGGCGCACCAGTGGTGGTACGGGCTGGTTGGTAATGATCAGTTTGCGGAACCGTGGTTGGACGAAGCGCTGGCTGTTTATTCGGCTCAGGGATTTATGCGGGATGTGTTAAGCTGGCCGGTCAGCGGTGGGACGACCGTGACCGGTAAGGCAAAGTATAACAGTGACCGCCAGCGGGTCGGGCAGCCGTTGAGTGCCTTCCGGAACCAGCGGGACTATTTTACGTACATATATAATCAGGGCGCCCAGGTCTGGGCCGAACTGGAGAGAGGAGTTGGCCGGGAGTTAACTGACCAGATCTTGCGCCAGTACTGGCACCAGTACCGTTACCGCAACGCCACCACCAGAAATTTGCTTGAGGTGGCCAATAGTGAGGCTGGCCGGGACCTGACGGATTTCTTCCCATTGGTCTCACCGGCGCCAGTTTCCCAGGTGAACGAAGTAGTGCCGCAAGTAGTTCCCGAATCCGTAGCAGTACAGCCGGCGAGCAATAGCCAAACGCAAGAAACGAAACCAGCCGGCCCGGACTTGGTGATCAAGAACTTGACGCTGCTCAATTACCGCGAGCGCAGTCGATTGGTCATTCAGGTGGCTAACCTGGGCAATGAACCGGCCGGTGAGTTCCAGATTATCGCGGAAGAATCCACGAATGGACGGCGCTGGGCCAAGATTATCTCCAGCCTGGCCCCGGGGAAAACCTATACCTATAGCCTGGATGGCCCGTTTAGCCTGGGCCGAATCATGGTTGACGCAGAGGACCAGGTTAAAGAAGCTGACGAGAACAACAACGTGCGCGAGTATCAATCAATAGACTATCCATAATAAAAAGCAGATTATCCTACCAGACTTTTGGACAGGATATGGATAAATCCTGCCCCCAGGGTTTACTAAATTTTATTATCTTTTAAGAGGATAATTCGACCGCTAGGAGAATATACAGATACAAAACTAAAAATTGACGACGTGGTTGGCCACCAGTTCGTGAGATAAGGAAAAATGTTGCAAGTGGGGTATGTCCGTGTAAGTTACATCGAACGCGAAGGGGGTGTACCCGGGCATCGCAAAGTTGTGCTCAGGGACGAATATAATGAGTGTTGTGGAACGACTGAAGCAAAACATTATTACCCGCTTGGCTCAAGCAGCGGCAGCGGCGAAAGAAGCAAACGAACTAAAATATGATGAACTACCCGACTTTGTTCTGGAAGTACCGCGGGAAAAACAGTTTGGCGATTACGCCACCAACCTGGCCATGGTCATGGCCAGGGTAGCCAAGCTCCCGCCGCGCAAAATCGCGGAGATTCTGCTGAAATTCTTCGATCCCCAAGATACCTGGGTCAGTCGCACCGAAATAGCAGGCCCAGGGTTTATCAACTTTTACCTCGACCACCGCTGGCTGTATGAAGTACTCCCGGAGGTGGTAGCCGAAGATCAGCGGTACGGTTATTCTAACCTTGGGGCCGGCAAAAAGGTGCAGGTGGAATTTGTCAGTGCTAACCCAACCGGTCTACTGCACATGGGGAATGCCCGGGGAGCGGCCCTGGGTGATTCATTGGCCAGCATCCTCGCTGCGGCGGGCTACGAAGTAACCCGGGAGTTCTACATCAATGACGCGGGCAACCAGATCGAAAATTTTGGCAAATCCCTGGAGGCGCGTTACCTGGAAATCCTTGGCCACGCGGTTGTCTTCCCGGAGGATGGCTACCACGGGCAGGACGTAATTGAGACCGTCCAGAGATTTGTGCAAGAGTTTGGGAACAAATACGAGAATGTTGACCCGGTTTTACGTCGGGAAATGTTGGTTCAGTATGCGCTGCAGGAAAAATTGGCTAATATCAAACAGGTGCTGGCCGACTTCGGGGTTCACTATGATGTTTGGTTCAGTGAGCAGTCCTTGCATGATTCAGGGGCAATTCAGCGGACGTTAAACGAACTGCGCGAGAAAGGCTATATCTATGAAAGCGAAGGAGCCCTCTGGTTCAAATCCACCCTCTTTGGCGATGAGAAAGACGAAGTCGTGGTGCGCCGCAACGGGGTTCCCACTTACTTCGCTGCTGATATTGCCTACCACAAAAACAAGTTTGAACGCGGTTTTGACTGGGTGATTAATATCTGGGGAGCGGATCACCACGGCCACGTCGCCCGGATGAAGGGAGCGATGGCGGCCCTGGGTTATGACCCGAACCGTTTGGATGTCATTATCATGCAGCTGGTTCGCTTGTTCCGGAGCGGGGAAATCGTGCGGATGTCGAAAAGAACAGGACAATACATTACCTTAAGCGATTTAATCGAAGAGGTCGGGCGGGACGCGGCCCGTTATTTCTTCGTGATGCGCAGTGCGGACAGCCACCTGGACTTTGATCTGGACTTAGCCAAATCCGAATCAGCTGACAACCCGGTTTACTACGTGCAATATGCCCATGCGCGCATCTGCAGCATCCTCCGTCAGGCGGCTGAAGCCGGGTTTACCGTTCCCCCAGCAAGCCAGACCAGGCTGGATGTGCTGACTGACCCGGCGGAACTGGAACTGATCCGCCACATTGCCAACCTGCCGGCTGAGGTGATTAACAGTGCCGCCGTTCTGGAACCCCACCGGTTGGCCCGGTACGCCCACGACCTGGCGGATGTATTCCACAGTTTCTATAATTCCTGCCGGGTTTTGACTGATGATGAGGCCGTCCGGGGAGCCCGGCTGATCCTGGTGGACGCAACCCGGATCACGCTCCGCAATGTTCTGACCCTGCTTGGGATCTCTGCTCCAGAGCGGATGTAGTTGATTTGATAGCCTCCATTGTTAAGGGGGTTATTTTTGATTGTTGTTTAACTGCAGCAGGAAAAATATTCAAGGAAGTAGAATAAAAGAAAATCGTATTCACTGCCTGAAACAAATAGTTGGGGGGAGAGGGTTGACCATGAAGGATGGCCGAGATATGGAGTTGGATAAGCTTTCAGAAATTGACCTGGTTTATCAAATACTCCGGCAGAAAGGCGAACCCACTTACTATCGCGAGCTGATTGAAGAGGTTTTCAAACTCAAGTCCATTACCCCCGCAAATTGGGCCCAGGCTGTTTCGGCGATTTACACCCAGATCAATCTTGATCCCCGTTTTACCTATGCTGGCGATGGCTGCTGGGGTTTGAAATCCTGGTTTCCGAATAAAAATACTCGCCGGCTGCCTTTGGCAACTTTTTTGCACAAGACAATAGATTATGACAGCCAGATGCGAATTAAGAACAAGGCGGGTAAATTAGAGGATGGCCTGGGTGAAGCCGGTTACGACATAGAATTTCGGACCACTCTCGAAAGCTCTGAGTATTACGGGGATGACGAAGATGAGTGGGAAGGCTAACGCGCCGGGAGCTTGAATCTACTGCTTGACAGCGTTTCTCAAAAAAGTATAAAATGTTTGAGGTACCCAATAACCGGCAGCCAGAGGAAGAGGGGAGATCCGTGGCTAAGTACATCTTTGTGACCGGGGGCGTTGTTTCATCGTTGGGAAAAGGGATTACGGCAGCGTCTCTGGGGTGTCTTTTGAAAAGTCGTGGTCTCAAAGTCGCTATTCAAAAGTTTGACCCCTACATCAATATCGACCCTGGGACGATGAGCCCCTATCAGCATGGAGAAGTTTTTGTAACTGACGACGGAGCAGAAACAGACCTGGATGTTGGCCACTACGAGCGATTCATCGACGAAAATTTGAGTAAAAGTTGTAATGTTACCACCGGTAAAATCTACTGGTCGGTGTTGCAGAAGGAACGGCGCGGCGAGTACCTGGGACGGACCGTTCAGGTAATCCCGCACATCACGAACGAAATAAAGGACCATATCTGCCAGGTTGCCCGGGAGCGTGACCCGGATATTGTCATCACCGAAATCGGAGGGACGGTAGGGGACATTGAGTCCCTTCCTTTTTTGGAAGCCATTCGGCAGTTGAAGAGCGATATCGGACGGGAAAACGTGTTATACATTCACGTTACCCTGGTACCGTATCTGGAAGCGGCGGGCGAACTAAAAACAAAGCCGAGCCAGCACAGTGTGAAAGAGCTGCGGAGCATCGGGATCCACCCGGATATTCTGGTCTGCCGCAGCGAAAAGCAGTTATCCAAAGAGATGGAAGAGAAACTGGCCTTATTCTGTGACGTGGCCCCGGAAGCGGTTATTCAAGCCGTTGATGCCGAGACCATTTATGAAGTTCCATTGATGCTGGCGGAACAGGGCCTGGATGATATCGTGATTAAACGCTTAGGGTTGCAGTGCGGACCCCGTGACTTGACTGAATGGGAAAAGATCGTTGATGCGATCAAGCACCCTAAACACCACGTAACCATTGCGATTGTGGGAAAATATGTGCAACTCCCGGATGCGTACATGAGTGTGGTCGAAGCCTTGCGTCATGCGGGGGTAGCCCACGAAGCCGCTGTCCGCCTGAAGTGGGTTTATGCGCAGGACCTGGAGACAATCGATCCAGCGGATTGCTTGCCGGACGTAGATGGAATTCTTGTCCCAGGTGGCTTCGGCGACCGGGGAATCGAGGGGAAAATTCGGGCGGCCCAGTACGCCCGAGAAAAGAAGGTGCCATTCCTGGGGATTTGTCTGGGCATGCAGTGCGCGGTTGTAGAGTTTGCGCGTAATGTCTGCGGAATGGTGGGAGCCAACAGCGCCGAGTTTAACCCGGCCAGTCCCTATCCAGTGATCGATTTAATGCCGGAGCAGAAACTGATCCTGGATAAGGGCGGCACCATGCGGCTGGGCAGTTGGGACTGCCGGTTGAAACCGGGAACGCGGGCCTATGCTGCTTATGGTCAGGAACTGATCGCCGAGCGGCATCGCCACCGTTATGAATTCAATAACGATTATCGTCAAACTTTGGAGGAGGCCGGCCTGGTTTTAAGTGGGACAACCCCTGATGGTCGGCTGGTAGAAATCATCGAGTTGAAAAATCATCCCTGGTTTGTCGCTTCTCAATTCCACCCTGAGTTCAAGTCACGGCCAAACCGGGCCCATCCTTTATTCCGCGATTTTGTTGGGGCGGCCCTGAAAAGATAAAAAAAGGGGACAGGCAACTTTTTAGCCGTACTTTACTAACGGTTACGATTATACGATTATAAAAAGTAGCCTGTCCCCTTATGTATACCGCTAACAACCGGGAGCAACACTAGGAAAGTAGACCATTAATAGGAGGAGACCACGTGAATCTGTCTGCCCGAGAAATAGGCCCCTCTGAGCGCCAGCGGTTCAATGCTTTTTTAGAACAATCTCCTAAAGGCCATATCCTGCAGTCCTGGGAGTGGGGGGAAGTCAAGGCCACGACCGGGTGGGTTCCCCTGCGATTGATCGTCGAAGAGGATAGACAGATCGTGGCGGCGATTTCGCTCCTCAAAAGAAAACTGCCGGGGATAAATAGATCCATCTTCTATGCTCCCCGGGGACCTGTCCTCGATATAGGTAATGAGCGGGTATTTAAATTTCTCTTAGGTGCGGTGCGCGAATTAGCCCGAAAGCATCACGCTATTTTCCTGAAGATTGACCCTGATATACCGGTGACCAACACGGCCTTTATTGAATTTTTGCACAGCCAGGGTTTTCGACCAGCGGAAACGGAAGAGGGGTTTGAGGGGGTGCAGCCAAAATATGTTTTCCGACTGGATCTTACCCCCAGTCTGACCCAGTTGTTTGAGAATCTGCACAGTAAGACCCGCTACAATGTCCGGCTGGCGATAAAAAAGGGGGTCAAAATCAAGACTAACTGCACCAAGGCTGACCTGCCGACCTTCTACCGCATTCTGGTGGAAACAGCCGAACGTGACCGTTTTCTGATCCGCTCCTACGCGTATTTTGAAACCATGTGGGATCAGCTTGTTCCCCCCGGTTACGCCAAATTATTTTTGGCCGAATATGAAGGCATCCCGATCGCCGGCACCCTGGCGTTTATATTTGGAGATAAGGCCTGGTACATATACGGGGCCTCCAGTAATCAATACCGCAACGTGATGCCCAACTATCTGCTCCAGTGGACGATGATTGAATGGGCGAAAGAGAATCAATGCCGGTTGTATGATTTCCGTGGTGTCCCAGGGCCCGTGCCGGAAGACCATCCGCTTTACGGGCTGGTCCGCTTTAAGAAGGGGTTTAATGGTGATTATACCGAGTTTGTTGGCGAGTACGACCTGGTTTACGCCCCTTTCTACTACTGGGCGTGGAACACGGCTGAACCTTTGTACGCTCAGGGGATCCGGAAATTGATCGCCCTGCGGAAGAAACTGCGGAAAAGCAGGTGATCCTTGATGCCGCGTATGCTTAACCAGCTGCCGGCCCGATGGGTGGAAGTAGATCTCGATGCCATCATCCACAACCTCAAACAGGTCCGGAGTCTGCTGGCGCCTGGTGTTTCCTTGATGGCGGTGGTTAAGGCCGATGCTTACGGACATGGAGCGGTTGAGGTCGCTCGAACGGTGCTCTCCAATGGCGCCGACCGACTGGCCGTAACCACCCTGGATGAAGCCATCGAATTGAGGGAGGCAGGGATAACCGCGCCGATCCTGGTGTTTAGTCCACTGCTTAAAGAAGAAAACGAAATCGCGATTGACCATGACCTGGCAGTGACAGTCGGTTCAGCGGAAAATGTCGATGACCTGGCCGAGGCCGCTGAGCAGCGGCGAAAACCCGTGGCCGTCCATCTCAAGGTCGAAACCGGCATGGGGCGGACCGGTGCCTTCCCGGCGGAGGCCATTGAATTGGGGCGACGGATCTCCAGCCGGCCCGGACTTAAGCTGGAAGGGGTTTATACCCACTTTGCCGTGGCTACACTCAAAAATAAGTCATACACCGAAGAGCAATTTCGTAAACTTATGCAGGTCATAAACGAGCTGGAAAAACAAGGGGTTCAGATACCCCTGCGCCACGCTTGTAACAGTGCCGCTACGCTGGATCTTCCGCATATGCACCTGAATCTTGTCCGCGTCGGTACCCTCCTGTACGGGCAGTATCCTTCGCTTTACGTCCAGCGAAAAATCTCCTTGAAAGACTCCTGGCAACTGAAAGCCCGGATCGTTCATCTGAAGGAGGTACCAGCGGGGACCAGCATTGGCTACGGCCGGACCTACCGTACAACCAGGCCAGCCCGCATTGCCGTTTTGCCCATCGGTTATGTTGATGGCTACACGCTGGACCCGATTTTACGGCCTGATAGTTTTATTGATCTGCTTAAATTTCTAGCCAAGGATGTTTTACATTACCTGGGTTTTGCCAATCGGCATTTATCGGCGGAGGTCAACGGACGGCGGGTGCCGGTAGTGGGTAAGGTGGCCATGCAACTATGCATGTTGGAGTTCGGTCTTAACGAGCCAGTTCGGGTTGGAGACGTGGTCAGACTGATGGCCAGACGGACGACGATCAGCCCGCGTCTACCCAAGTTGTACGTGAAGGACGGCCGACCCTACAAGCTTAAGTACTGGCGAGGCGAGGAGTACTTGCTTAGCAGTAAAACGGAAGCGGTCGACGGACTGGAGACTTGAATAACAGAAAGCTGGCGAAGGGGCCCTTGCCCCCGTATCGTGAATGGCCGTCCTGGAAGAAACTGCGCGTAGACATATCTGAAAGGAGTGAAAGCGTGAACCGCAAGCGACTGATCATCGGCATGGTGCTGGGCGCTTGCTTACTGACCCTGATTTTGGCCTTATTCATCCCCAGCAAGCAGATGGAAAAAAAGCGTGGGGTTTTAGGGCGTAATTCGGGAGTTGTGGGCGTCATCAACATCGAGGGGCCAATTGTCGGTTCTACCGAAGGTAGCACCTTCAGCGGGTTCGCCAGTTCGAAGCGGATCATGGAACAACTCCGTCAGGCTCGCGATGACGAGGATGTCGTGGCTGTGGTGCTGCGCATCAACAGCCCCGGTGGGTCCGCTGCGGCTTCGCAGGAGATCGGGGTGGAAGTCAACCGGCTGCGGGAGGCCGGTAAAAAAGTAGTGGTCTCCATGGGTGATGTCGCGGCTTCCGGTGGGTACTGGATTGCCGCGGGGGCAGATAAGATAGTGGCTAATCCCGCGACGATGACCGGTAGCATAGGCGTGATCATGGAACTGCAGAACTTTCAAGGGTTAATGGGAAAACTGGGCATCCGGTCCGAAGCCATTAAGAGTGGACCCCATAAAGACATGGGTTCACCCACCCGAGAAATCACGGAGGGCGAGCGGGATATTCTCCAGGGAATGGTTAATGATATCTACACCCAGTTTATTGATGTGGTGACCAAGGGGCGTGAGGGTAAAATGACGCGGGAACAAGTGATTCAGTTGGCCGATGGGCGAATTTTCACCGGCCGCCAGGCGCGCGAACTGGGCCTGGTTGATGAACTGGGCAACTACTACGATGCCGTGCGGTTGGCGGGTCAATTGGCCGGGATCGCCGGCGAGCCCCAGACCCGGGAATACACCACGGAAAACCTGTTGGATTGGCTTTTTTCCGGCTGGCGCTCTTTCGTGGCCTGGCCGGGCCTGCTGATGCCCGAACAGTTGGAAGCTTGGCGCCAGCTGCGCTTGCCTGAGCTTAAATAAGAAGAGAAAGGGGCCTTGCTGATGTTTAACGACCAGAACCGGCCCGCTCCTGACCAACCGCTCGGGCATAAAGCGGGTAACGATATCTTGACCGAGCGGGCGACCGCCGTCCCGGTGGATACCTACGCGAACGGGCTTGATATTCTCTATGGAATATTGTTTCAACCGGTCCAGACACTGCGTTACGTTGGCCAAACCAGGCCGATCGGTTTGGCTTTCCTGGTCGTGCTTGGCGTGCAGCTTTTCACCTGGAGCGTCAATACCAGTCTGGGAGCGCAAACGGCCTGGCCGGGCCGGGTTCCGCCTGGTTTGCCGCCTCATCTTTCTACCTATTTTCCCGAGATGCTGCATCGGTTGACGGTGGCAGGCGGCCTTATTTGGCTGGTTATGACTTTGTTTTTCTGGTTCTTTGTCGCCGCGGTCTTTAATCTATTAGCCGAATTCCTGGGTGGGCAAAGCAATGGAAGGGGAATGTTTGCGGCGGTTGGTTTGGCTGGATTACCGGGGATCCTGGTGCCGCCGCTGCGGTTGTTGAAGCACCTGGGGTTTCCTAGCTGGTTGTTTATTTTCCTGACGGTGGCCGTCTCATTATGGATCATCGCGCTTTATATTCTCGCCATCCGTGAAGTTAATGGCCTTTCGACGGCACGGGCAGTGGTTGTTTTTGTGACCCCGCTGGCGGCCTTGCTTGGGCTGGTCATCCTGATAGTGATCACGATGGCGGTGCTGATGCTTCCGTTTTTGCCTGGAGGTATTTAGCGTTTTGCCTATAAAATCTGACTGCTAATATTTAATTGTTTTATTGGCAGGAAATTAACCTTGGGTGGCGAAGTTAAACCAACAGGAAATACCAACCAGGAGGTGTAACCCGTTGAGCGAACCAACCAGCAATCATTCTATACTAGTCGTCGACGATCAGATGGGCGTTCGCCGTTTGCTTTTTGAGGCTTTTAAAGAAGATGGTTATGAAGTTCGACTGGCGGCCAGTGGATTCGAAGCCATTTCTCAGGTTAATTCCGCTCCCCCGCAGCTCATCTTAATGGATATGAAAATGCCCGGCATGAATGGATTGGAGGCTTTACGGGAGATCAAGCGAATCAATCCTGATATCGCGGTGATTATGATGACGGCCTACGGGGAACTCGAGATCGTGGCCGAAGCGATGAAGTTAGGGGTTAAAGAATATATTACCAAGCCGTTTGATATCAACGAACTTCGGGAGCTTGTCGGTAAAGTCCTGAGCGGAGAATACGTCGGCCAAAAAGATAGCTGGCGCTCCTCTTCCATCTGATCAAACCGGAAAAAGAGCAGGATTTTGGTGAACTTTAGAGAATAACATTTTGTAACGATCGGTGAGAGTGATCAGTGAGGGCCCAAGCGCTTTTTTAAGGAATCTTGGAAGAAAGGGGGGCACCCATGCTAATTCCAACTACCACTGTAATCGGTGTGCGTTGCCCTGATTGTGGTAAAATAGGTTTTCATGCGGTTTCCCTGTTCGCTTTTTCTGCTGGACAACCGGTAATCATCGCTTGTTTTTGTGGGACGGAGATTATCAGTCTGGAAACAAAAGACCGTCGAAACTTCTGGGTCCAGGTTAATTGCCTCTTGTGCGAGACGAGACATGTCTTACGCCACTCGCGAAGGCAGATCTGGTCAGGGGAAATATTGTCAATCTGCTGCCCAGAAACTGGCCAAGAGCTAGGGTTTGTTGGGGCGATAGACAAGGTGCGTCGGGCGACCCAGAATCTAGATAAATCTCTAAGGGAAATGGCGTTGGACCTGGGCTTAATTGACTACTTTGATAATCCTGACGTAATGTATGAAGTGCTTGATTGTCTGCAACGTCTTGCTGAAAAGGGGAGCCTTTTCTGCCAGTGCGGAAATTTTGACATTGATGTCGAGATTTTCCCGGAAAAGATTGAACTTAGCTGTGGGGTTTGTGGGGCGCACAGGTTTATTTACGCACAATCGGAAGATGATTCCGAGGCAGCGCGGCGGTTGAGCGAAATTCACTTATCAAAAGAAGGATATTCTTCGGCGAACTCGAAACAACTCAATAAATCGCGCCGCCGTTCGAAAAATAAAAGAAATATTTAATTGCAGAATACCATGCCTAAAAAAGCGCCCGGCGCTTTTTTAGGCATTTTTAGCGGTTGGTTTGGGGTATAATAGGCATATCAGTCAAATCAAAAAAGGGGACAGGCTACTTTTTTCATACATACAAATACAAATAAATAAAAGGGAGGGTTTTTTACCATGCCATTCGTTAGTGTCGCAGAGTTGTTAAAAGAGGCGGAAGCTGGCGGCTATGCGGTCGGAGCGTTTAACTGTAATAACCTGGAGATTGTCCAGGCCATCATTGAGGCCGCGGAAGCGGAAAAAGCCCCGGTGATCATGCAGGCCAGCCAGGGGGCGATCAAATACGCCGGCCTGGAGTACATTACCGGGATGGCCAGGATCGCGGCCGATCACGCCACCGTGCCGGTTGCTCTGCACCTGGACCACGGCACCAGCTTTGAGCAGGTCGTCCAGTGTATCCGCAGCGGGTTCAGTTCCGTCATGTACGACGGTTCGAAACTGCCGCTGGAAGAGAATATCGCGATGACCAGGAAAGTCATTGAGATTGCGCGGCCGGTCGGGGTCTCGGTTGAGGCCGAGCTGGGTAAAATCGGTGGCACGGAAGACGATATCAGTGTCAGTGAGCGTGAGGCCCTGTTCACCGATCCACAAGAGGCCGAGTATTTTGTCCAGCAAACCGGCGTGGATGCCCTGGCAGTCGCCATCGGCACCGCGCACGGCCAGTATAAAGGTGAACCCAAACTGGATTTTGACCGGCTGAGTCAAATCCGGTCATTGGTCAAGATCCCAATCGTTTTGCACGGCTCTTCCGGCGTACCCGATGAGGCCATCCGCCAGGCGATCTCGCTCGGGGTGCGGAAGGTCAATATTGACACGAATATTCGGGAAGCCTTTGTTTACGCGATTCGTGATGAACTTGCCCGGTCGCCCAAGGAAATCGACCCCCGGAAGATCCTGGGGCCGGCCAAGAAACAGGCAGTAGAAGTAATCAGAGAAAAAATCCGCGTATTCGGCTCAAGCGGCCAGGCGAGATAACAACTGGAGGTATGCAAGTGCGCCTTTTTATTGACAGTGCCAATATTGAAGAAATCAAACAGGCCCACGCGCTGGGCGTGATCAGCGGGGTCACCACCAATCCATCGCTGATCGCCAAAGAAGGCCGAAACTTTCGTCAGGTGGTCCAGGAAATCGCCAGCATCGTCGATGGACCGATCAGTGCCGAAGTGATCAGCCTCCAGGCTGACGAGATGCTTGCTGAGGCACGGGAGTTGGCGGCCATCCACCCGAACATCGTGGTCAAGATCCCGATGACGGGGGAGGGGCTGAAGGCCGTTAAAACCCTAACGAGCCAAGGGATCAAGACCAACGTGACCCTGATCTTTTCCGCCAATCAGGCGTTAATGGCGGCTTTAGCGGGAGCGACGTATATCAGCCCGTTCGTCGGCCGGCTGGACGATATCGGATATGATGGTCTGACGCTGGTCAAAGAGATCGTAGAGATCTTCGACCGTTACCTGTTTGACACGCAGATCATCGCGGCCAGCATTCGACATCCTTTGCATGTGACCTTGGCGGCCAAGCTGGGGGCCGACATTGCTACTGCACCGTACCAGGTGCTCATGCAGATGCTGAAACATCCGTTGACCGACCTGGGGATCGAAAGGTTTCTGGCCGACTGGGAAAAGGTGAAGGACAAGTAACTGGTGTTGAGGATGTAAGGGGAGGGACAATCTTGATGAAAGTTCGGCGAGGGATGGAGCGCGAGCTGGCTCTGGAGTTTGCCCGGGTCACTGAAGCGGCGGCTCTGGCTTCTGGTCGCTGGATGGGCCGGGGTGATAAAGAGGCAGCCGATGCGGCGGCGGTAAACGCTATGCGGGCCGTGTTCGATACCGTCCAGATTGACGGAGTGGTTGTTATTGGAGAAGGAGAAATGGATGAGGCCCCGATGCTCTACATCGGGGAAAGGGTAGGTACCGGCGTGCCGCCCCAGGTCGATGTCGCGGTCGATCCCCTGGAGGGCACCAACGTCGTGGCCAAAGGACTGACGGGGGCAATTTCCGTCATGGCAGTCACGGAGCGGGGCTGTCTGCTTCACGCCCCGGACATGTATATGGACAAGATCGCGGTGGGACCCCGGGCAGCGGGGCGGATCAGCCTGGATGCTCCGGTCGGCGAAAATTTGCGCGAGATCGCCAGAGCGCTGAAAAAAGACATCTCCGACCTGACGGTGGTTATTCTCGATCGCCCGCGCCATAATGAATTGATTGCGGAGGTAAGGCGAGCGGGGGCCAGGATTCGGTTAATCACTGATGGCGACGTTTCACCTGCGGTGGCGGTGGCCTTTGAAGAATCGGGCGTCGACGTCCTGATGGGGATCGGCGGAGCGCCGGAAGGGGTACTGTCTGCTGCGGCCTTGCGCTGTTTGGGTGGGGAGATGCAGGGACGGCTTTGGCCCACGAACAGCGAAGAAAGAGAGCGGGCCAAGCAGATGGGGATAACTGATGTGAACAAGATCCTAACCATGGATGACCTGGTGAAAACCGATGATGTCATCTTTGCGGCGACAGGCATTACTGATGGCGACCTCTTGCGGGGGGTCCGCTACTTCGGTCAAACGGCAAAAACCCATACGGTGGTTATGCGCGGGAAGACCGGGACGGTCCGCTTTATTGAAGCCATTCACCGGTTTGATAAAAAACCGAACTATGCGTTTAAATAGTTTTTTTCAAACATTGACTAAATCCGGAAAAAAGTGCTATACTATCAACTGAGCTTACTTTAAACCTTCTCAATCCCCCCTCAGAGTGGATGAGAAGGTTTTCTTGGTCAGCTCAACTGCCCTGAAGGAGAAAATTATGACTGTCCGCAGGCTGGTCAGATACTACTTGCTCAAGTTTCTCCGCCTCAACGGTTCTCCCCGTAAAGTGGCCCTGGGGTTCGCTTTGGGGGTCTGCATGAACTTCTATCCCACCTTCGGATTTGGGCTCGCCCTTGCCGTGGTTTTAGCGGGTGTGATGCGAGCGAATATTGCGGCAAGTCTCCTCGGTGATACCCTGTTCAAGTGGTTATTCCCGGTTTTCTTCTATTTAAACTATGTGGTCGGCGAATTTCTGATCGACCACCCGGCCGGTGGCCTGGCTGGCACATCTTCTAGCGTTTGGGAGTGGTCCAGACACAATTTGACGCAGATCAGTCAGGCCTTTTTCCTGGGGATGGTGCTTAATACCCTGATCCTGGGGACAACCCTCTACTTTCTGACCCACTGGCTCATTCTCAACCACCGACGTCAATTACTCCGGTTCTTACTGCGCAGGCGAAGACCTGTTTAGCCCTCGATTTTGAGAGGAGGAAATTTGTTTGAATATCACTGACCTCGAGTCCAAAACTGTCGCGGAGCTCTATCAGATCGCCAAGGAACTCGACGTATCTGGCTATTCCAGGCTACGAAAGCGGGAATTGATTTTTGAAATCCTCAAGGCCCAGGCCGAAAAGGACGGCTTGCTTTTTGCGCAGGGTGTGCTGGAAATCCTGCCCGATGGATACGGGTTCTTACGCCCATTTGCTTATGTGCCAAGTCAGGACGATATTTACGTCTCGCCGTCCCAGATCCGCCGCTTTGATCTCCGAACGGGTGACAAGGTGGCTGGGCAGGTTCGTCCACCGAAAGAAAACGAGCGTTTCTTTGCTCTTTTAAGGGTGGAAACCGTTAATGGCCTCTCACCAGACCTCTCTCCTGAGCGACTTGGCTTCGAGGCCCTGACCCCGATCTTCCCCATTGAGCGAGTTAGCCTGGAAACTGTCTCAGAAGAATATTCCACCCGGGTGATTGACCTGATCGCGCCGGTCGGCAAGGGCCAGCGCGGGTTGATCGTGACCCCACCCAAGGCGGGAAAAACCATTCTGTTGAAAAAGATTGCCAACGCCATTACCGTGAATCACCCGGAAATCGAATTGATGGTCCTCCTGATTGACGAGCGCCCGGAAGAAGTAACCGACATGCAGCGTTCGGTGGAAGGAGAAGTGATCGCTTCCACCTTTGATGAACCGCCGGAAAACCACGTTAAGGTTTCGGATATAGTGCTAGAACGAGCGAAGCGCCTGGTCGAACATAAAAAAGATGTCGTTATCCTCTTGGATAGCATCACCCGACTGGCCCGGGCGCATAACCTGGTCGTACCGCCCAGCGGCCGCACCCTGTCCGGCGGTGTCGACCCGGCAGCCCTGCACAAGCCCAAGCGGTTTTTTGGGGCGGCCCGGAAAGTCGAGGAGGGCGGCAGCCTGACGATTCTGGCGACAGCCCTGGTCGAGACGGGAAGCCGCATGGATGACGTCATTTTTGAGGAATTCAAGGGCACGGGCAATATGGAACTGGTGCTGGACCGCCGGCTGGCAGAGCGCAGAATTTTTCCCGCTATCGACGTGAAGCGATCTGGCACCCGCCGGGAAGATTTGTTGATGACCAAGGAGGAATTAGAAGCCATCTGGCATTTCCGCAAGGTGTTCAATAATTATGGGACGGCGGAGGTCATGGAAACACTGCTTGATGCCTTGAGTAAGACGAAAGCCAATAAGGATCTGGTGCGGGCGATGCCCAAACTGTTTGAAGATTAATATTTGAAGATGAAAAAAAGGGGACAGGCTGCTTTTTTCAAAGAAAAAGCAGCCTGTCCCCTTTTTTCCCCGATGTATATAATGCACCGTTTATTGACAAAATAGATAGTGGATGGAAGTAAGTGTGAGAATTTTGAGGTTGAGGTGATAACAAAACAAAATGAATTCTGCTAAAAGGCAGAGCGTGCTGGTGGCCGTGTTCATGCTGGCCCTTCTCTGGGGGTTGGCGAATGTGAATGACACAGACGCACGCCTGTGGGAAGACAATTTTATCCCGGTGCAGCAGTTTGAGCCTTCGGCTATTGAATCAGATACCACCGGGCTTGAGTATGAGGTGAAGCGGGGTGACAGTCTGTGGCGAATCGCTCAAATATACAAGGTCGATATGCAGGCTCTCGCGGCAGCGAATAATCTCAATTTGAACAGCATCTTGAAGATCGGGCAGGTGCTCCAGATCCCGGTCGAAAGCGGACCGAGCCCGCCAGGCCCGTGCCTGCATTTGGTGCAACCCGGTCAAACCATCTGGCGGATTGCTCAACTTTACGGGGTAAGTATCGAGACGATTCTCCAGGCCAACGGGATGAACGATCCAAGCAGTATGCGGCTTGGTCAGCACCTGGTCATCCCCGGTGGGGGGAAGGCGACTAACCGGGTGGCGAGCAATGCTGTGGCGACGGAAAGCCGGCGACAGCTGGCTAGAATGAGCTGGCCGATCATGGGTGTCATCACCTCGCGCTACGGGAGTCGTCGTGGCCGAGATACGCACCACGGGATTGATATTGCCGCCAATCTAGGGGACCCGATCCGGGCCGCCCGGGGCGGGCGCGTTGTCTTCGCCGGCTGGCGGCCGGTCTATGGCCGCACCGTGATTATTGACCACGGGGATGGAATATGTACTCTATACGCCCACGCTTCCAAACTCCTGGTTACTCAGGATGACTGGGTCAAGGCGGGCGAAGTCATCGCCAATGTAGGTACATCGGGCTATACGACCGGTCCACACCTCCATTTTGAGGTGTATGAAGGAGAGCGAACCGTTAATCCATTAAGCTGGCTACAGAGATAGGAGGGGCAAAACCCCTCCTAAAAAATTGGCCCTGCGGAAATATTTCAGCTTGAGTCCAATACCGTCTAAGTGATACGATCCGGAGGGACAAGGGTAAAGAATTTAACGCCGGCAAGTTAGGAGTGAACTAATGTTTAACCTGGTATTCGCTGATGAAAAGGGACGAGTCTTTGACCATCCTGACCTGCAGCTGGTTGGCCGTCTGGGGAATCAGCTGGTTGAAGCAGTCAGCGAGGAGATGATACCTCTGCCTGACGGTGCCTCATTAACCCTGCTCCCGGACCGTTATCCTGTAGGATTTGCCGCTGATACGGGTGAATTCACCGTCCTGACCAGCAATCCTTTCAACAGGCAGACCAGTAAGGTCAGCGCAGTGGCCGCCCTCCTACCCCAGGGCTATACGCGAACATTGTTGCCGGGATTTGTCCGTCCCCGGGGCGCGGGTCCTCTTCCCTTATTTGGCTATGCCGCTGTGGGCTGGCGGGACGGTGGGTTCTATGTTGCCGCCCAACCTACCGATGAGGACCACCAGTGGAACCCTCGCCACTATAACGGTGCGGAACTTGCCCAACTGGTGGCGGCGAAGCGCGAGCAGCATCCCCATAACCGGATTTTGCGTCAGCTGTCCCGGTGTGCGCTTGAATACAGTTGCTACACCGCGCAGAACATCTTCTACGGCCGCTGGGAAGGGGGCATCCCGGTTTCCCCCGGCTGCAACGCCCAATGTCTCGGCTGTATTTCCGAGCAGCCCGCGGAGTGTTGTCCGGCCCCCCAGAGTCGCATCGACTTTACCCCGACGGTGGAAGAGATCGTGGAGGTCGCGGTGGATCATCTCATGTATGCACCCGCGGGGATCGTCAGCTTTGGCCAGGGTTGTGAAGGCGAGCCCGCCCTGCGGGCCAGAGATCTCGGGCCAGCGATCCGGCGGATCAGAGAGCTTGTCTCCCGTGGAACGATTAATATGAACACCAATGGCGGCTACACGGAGGGAATCCGGGCGATCTGCACGGCCGGGCTGGAGGCCATCCGGGTCAGTCTGATCAGCACTGACCCGCAAATATACGCCAGCTACTATCGGCCGCGCGGCTATACCCTGGAGAACGTGGTTGAATCCCTGCGGGTGGCGGTGGCAAATGGGGTCTACACCTCCCTGAATCTGCTGGTGTTTCCCGGTGTGACCGACCGTGAAGAAGAGGTTGAGGGGTTGATTAACCTGGTGGAGCAGACGGGCGTGCACCTGATCCAGCTGCGCAACCTGAACATTGACCCCGATGTCTACCTCGCTACCATCCCGCCGGCCCGTGGGGAAACGCTGGGGATCCCGGGCTTCCTGCAGGCCCTGCGGGAGAACCTGCCCCGGGTGGCCATTGGCAGTTTCAGCCGGCCGGTGCGCTAAAGTCGTGCGGTTACGTCGAACGGTGCAAAATTGCTTGCTGTCAGGTAAGCCATGTGCTATAATATCAACTGTTGACATATTCGCAGGAAACGCAAATGCCGATTCGGCACAGGATAACTGTTGTGGAAAGAGGTGAGCCGATTGAAACCGAATATTCATCCGAAATATGAGCAGACCACGATTACGTGTGCGTGCGGGAATAAGTTTACCACGGGTTCTACCCGGAAAGACATGCGGGTTGAGGTTTGTTCTCAATGCCACCCGTTCTATACCGGTAGCAAACAGCGGATCGTTGAAGCCGGCGGTCGGGTTGACAAGTTCAAGAAAAAATACGGGATTTCTTAAGATCATTGTCTGAAGCGAAATAAACTGAATTTTTCTTGCCCAAAATATCATCGGACCTTGTCCGATGCTATTTTTTAACCAAAGGATTCCAATTTGCCAGAGAGGGGGCGGAGGGTTGCCTACCAATTTTCAGTACGGCGGCCAGGCGGTGATCGAAGGTGTGCTGATGCGTGGTGCCCGGGATCTGGCCATCGCCGTCCGACGGCCGGACGAAACGGTGATTGTGGAGCGGCACCAGGTGAGCCCTCTTGGCGATCGGCTGTTTTTGTTGCGCTGGCCGCTGATTCGTGGTTCCGTGGTCTTGCTGGATTCCTTGCTCTGGGGCATTCGCGCCCTGACGTTTTCCGCTAATCTGGCGGCAGAAGCGGAGGACGAACAAATCAAGGGGAGTGAAATGGCGGCCGCGCTTCTGATTGCGCTCGTGGTCACGATCCTGATGTTCGTAGTGATTCCCACGGGAGCCGTGCATTTTTTACACAGCCATATCGAAAGTGTGTTTTGCCAGAATCTCGTCGAAGGGATCATCCGGATCGCGATTTTCCTGGGTTACGTGGTGGCCATCTCCCGCATTAACGATATTGCCCGTGTTTTTCAGTACCACGGAGCCGAGCACAAAGTGATCCATACCTATGAGGCCAATGAACCTTTGACCGTAGCGAACGCGCGGAAGTACTCGATCCTCCATCCCCGGTGTGGGACCAGTTTTTTACTGATCGTGATGGTGGTCAGTATCCTGGTCTTCTCGTTGCTCGGTGACTATAACCTGTTTTGGCGGATCACCTCACGAATTTTACTGCTTCCCGTGGTCGCCGGCCTGGGCTATGAACTGATTAAGTTCTCCGGCCGGCACAAAGAAGCGCGCTGGCTGCGGGGCTTAATTCTGCCCGGGCTCTGGTTGCAGAAACTGACGACGCGCGAGCCCGACGACCAGCAGATCGCCGTGGCCATCCGGGCCCTCGAGGCTGTCCTGGAGGCAGAGTCGTCTAGAAAAAAATAAATTTTGGTATAATTTAACTGGGGGTGAAGGGAAGACCATGTTTAGTAAACTCGATAGTTTGGAGCAGCGTTACGAAGAACTGGCTGGCCTGATGAGTGATCCCGCAGTTATTGCCAATCAGACTGAATTTCAAAAGTATGCCAAGGCTCACGCCGGGTTGACGGAGATTATTTCGACATATCGGGCCTATAAGGAAACGGTCAAGGGAATTAATGAGGCGAAGGCCTTGCTGGAAGATAAATTGGAACCCGACTTTCGGGAACTGGTAGAAACAGAGCTCGAGGAACTGAAGGAAAAAAAGGCGCAACTGGAACACCAGCTCAAAATCCTCCTGTTGCCGAAGGACCCGAATGATGAGAAGAACGTCTTCATGGAGATCCGGGCGGGCACCGGGGGAGAAGAGGCGGCTTTGTTCGCGGGCGATCTGTTCCGTATGTACTCCCGCTACGCGGAAAAACGCGGCTGGCGGATGGAACTCGTCAGCGCGAACTACACCGACATCGGGGGTTTCAAAGAGGTAATCTGCCTGATCGAAGGAAACGGAGTTTACAGCCGGCTCAAATATGAGAGCGGGGTGCACCGCGTCCAACGCATCCCGGTGACCGAGTCCGGGGGACGGATCCACACCTCGGCGGCCACGGTGGCGGTTTTGCCAGAGGCGGAGGAAGTGGAAGTGGAGATCAACCCTAATGATCTTCGGATTGATGTCTTCTGCTCGAGTGGGCCGGGTGGACAATCAGTGAACACCACCCAGTCGGCGGTACGGATCACCCATATTCCAACGGGGATTGTGGTGTCCTGCCAGGATGAGAAGTCGCAGCATAAAAACAAAGACAAGGCCATGCGCGTCCTCCGGGCCAGACTGAAGGAAAAATACGAGGAAGAACAGCGCGGCGAGTTAGCCAGTGCCCGGCGCAGCATGGTGGGCACCGGTGACCGCAGCGAGCGGATCAGGACGTATAACTTCCCGCAGGGGCGGGTGACTGACCACCGGATTGGGTTGACATTGCATAAGCTCGATCTGGTGCTGGAAGGCGAGTTGGATGAAATCATCGATGCCCTGATTACTACAGACCAGAGTGAGCAACTGAAAAAGGCGGAGTAGAGATGAAGAAAACCAACTGGACCGTCCGCGAAGTACTGGCGTGGACGGCTCAATATTTTTTCCAGCAGGGAGTCGAACACCCGCGGCTGGAGGCGGAGCTTCTGTTGGCGCATGTCCTGGGGCAGACGCGGGTTAAACTTTACATCAACTTTGACCAACCACTGCAGCCCAACGAACTCGCTGCGTATCGGGAACTGATCAAGCGCCGGGTCCAGGGCTATCCTTTGGCTTATTTGACCGGCCAGCGGGAATTCATGTCGCTGACTTTTGAGGTCAACCCGGCTGTTTTGATCCCGCGCCCCGAAACGGAGACTCTGGTGGAAACCGCGGTAGAACTGGTCAGAGATGCGGTGCGGCGGTACCTGGCGACAGACGGGCCGGTGGAACTGCCCCCGATCCGCATCGCCGAAGCGGGGACGGGCAGCGGGGCCATCGCGGTCAGCCTGGCCAGGTTTCTTCCCGCGGCGCAGGTTTGGGCGACCGATATTTCTCCGGCCGCGCTGGCGGTGGCCCAGCGCAACGCGGAACGGCACGGCGTGGCTGACCGGGTGCGGTTTTATGAAGGAGATTTGCTGGAGCCATTGCTTGAACCAACCAGCTGCGGCCAATTTGCGTTGGTAGTAGCTAACTTACCTTACATCCCGACGCCGGAAATTCCCAGATTGGCCAGGGAGGTCCGCTGTGAACCGGTGCTGGCTCTGGATGGGGGAGCGGACGGGTTGGACCTTTACCGCCGGCTGGTGCCGCAGGCGGCCCGCCTCTTGAAGTCCGGCGGTTATCTGGTGATGGAGATCGGCTTCGACCAGGGAAAAGCGGCGGCGGCCCTCCTGGCCGGGGAGGATTGGCACCCACCGCGCATCAAACCGGATCTGGCCGGCCGCGACCGCGTCGTGGTTGTTCAGAAGAAGTAGGGGATAAGCGTCTCACCCTGACGCGCCAAGAGCGAGCGGCCGACTGTCGTGAACCTATAAATGTGGTAGCGACCATGTTAATGCCTGGGATTTGTGGTATACTAATCGTATCTTAAGGAGGCAGTAAGGGTGACCACTGTGCACAATCACACAATTTCCACGCAATACCTGAAAGTTCATCCAGACCAACCAGAACCAGAATTAATCGCCATCGCGGCCGAGATCATCCACCGGGGAGGCTTGGTTGGCTTTCCGACCGAAACAGTTTACGGCCTGGGTGCGAACGCGTGGGATCAAGCGGCGGTAGCCAGAATTTTTCAGGCCAAGGGTCGCCCGGGCGACAATCCCCTGATTGTTCACGTGGCGGAGCCGGCCATGGTCAGGACTCTGGTCAGCGAACTTCCACCGCTGGCTGAACAGTTGATTACGCAGTTCTGGCCGGGGCCTTTGACCCTGGTTTTACCCAGGAGTGCGCAGGTGCCGGACGAAGTGACGGCTGGTCTGGAGACAGTGGCGGTGAGAATGCCGGCGCACCCGGTCGCGCTGGCTTTAATAAGTGCGGCCCAGGTACCCATCGCTGCCCCCAGCGCGAATCGCTCTGGGCGCCCCAGCCCGACGACGGCAGAACACGTCCTGGCTGACCTGGGCGGTAAAATTGAGGCCATCCTCGATGGGGGGCCGACCGGTATCGGGGTGGAATCAACCGTCTTGGACCTTACGGCTGGTGTGCCTACCATCCTGCGCCCGGGTGGAGTAACCCGGGAGGAACTGGCCGTTGTGCTTGGCCAGGTGGCAATAGATCCTCATGTGGAAGGAAAAGGGGTTTTGTCGGCAGGCGGAGGTCTGCTTGCAGCCCCCCGATCGCCGGGCATGAAATACACCCACTACGCACCCAATGCCCCATTAATTCTGGTGGAAGGAGAAGAATCCCGCGTCGTGGAGCATATCTTGACATTAAGGGCTCGCTACCGACAGTCGGGTAAACGGGTGGCGGTTCTGGCCCGGGCAGAAACAGCCGGTTATTACCGTCAGCACCACCCCCCTGAATTTCTGGCGGTGCTGGGGGGGCGGGACGAGCTGGCCGTAGTAGCGGCAAGGCTGTACCGGACGCTGCGGGCGTGTGATGAAGCCGGTGTGGATGTTATCCTGGCGGAAGGATTCCCGACGCAGGGACTGGGAGCGGCGGTGATGAATCGGCTCCGGCGCGCAGCCGGTCAGAACATTGTTCTGGTTTGAGGAGGCGCAAGACAATGAACTTAAGCACCCTCCTCCTAGTTGCCATAGCTTTGGGAACCGATGCCCTGTCGGTCGCGATTGGTATTGGGATAAGCGGAATCAGACGCCGGGACATTGCCCTTCTGTCGGGAGTTATTAGCTTTTTCCACGTTCTCATGCCCTTGATTGGCCTCTTCCTTGGTTCTGTCTTAGGAGTCATGATCGGCCAGTATGCTGCGCTGATCGGCGCAGGGGGCCTGGTGCTCATCGGCTTGCAGATGGTTTGGCACCACCTTCCCGAACAGGCCCCGACGGTTGTTTCGTGGCAAGAATGGCGGGAGCGGTCGGGGCGGGTGGCCGTAACGGCAACGCGCTGCTATGCCCCCACTTTAGGCGGGATGGTGGTATTGGCGGGAAGTGTCAGCCTGGATGCTCTCAGTGTTGGCTTCAGCCTGGGCACCATCCGGGTGAATTTACCATTCGCGGTCATGACGATGGGAGTGGTCGCGGGTTTAATGACGGTCGTCGGGTTGGTTTTTGGCCGCCGCCTGGGGGGTTGGCTGGGTGAGAAAGCGGGTGTTGTAGGAGGAGCAATTTTGGTGCTGATCGGAGTCAGGATGCTTTTACTGTAAAGGGGTGGTCAGATGCGCACAATCCTTTTTGTCTGCACGGGAAACACCTGCCGTAGCAGTATGGCCGAGGCACTGGCGCGGGAGATCTGGGTAAAAAAAGGCGGTTCACCAGAGGAACTGCGGATAATCTCGGCTGGTACCGCGGCTATCCCAGCAGCGCCGGCTTCACGGGAGGCCATCGCGGTGATGAAGGAGGAGGGGATCGACCTTGGCTCTCATCGGGCTCAGCAGCTTACCCCGGCTATGATCCACGAAGCGGACCTGATCCTGACCATGAGTGCCAGTCATCGACGGCAGGTGCTGGAGATGGTCCCCAGTGCCAGAGATAAGGTCTTTCTGCTCAAGGAATTTGCCTGTGGGCAGGAAGAATTGCCGCACCTGGAACAGCAAATGGCGGAATTACAGGAGAGAATCAGACAGAAAGAAGAGCGTTTTTACACCACTCATCGCCAGGAGATTGAGCAGCTGCGCCAGGAACGCACCCGGCTGATGGCGGAACTGCACCGTGTCGAGGATAGGCTGAATGAGTGGCAGGTGCGTTACCAGGAGGAGCTGGCCGATGAAATCAGGGAGATGCGCCAATTAGAAAGCCAAATGCGGGCGCTGGACATCCCCGATCCCTTTGGACAACCTTTGCCGGCTTACCAGGAATGTGCACGCGAACTGCGGGCGGCCATTGAGCGGGCGCTGGATCGGTTGCGGTGTTAATGTACTAAGTATCCCAGATCCAAAATAATCATGATATGTTTTTTTGCGCCCTAAAAGAGGAAAATTATCCTTGATGTAGAAATCTGTTATAACCTTTTTTATCATCAAGGCAGACGGACATCAGACAGTACAAGAGGTGGAACCAATGCGGATCGCGATCGGCAGCGACCATGGCGGCTTTGAATTGAAGGAAAATATCAAGCAGTGGCTGTCGGAAAAAGGGTATCAATTTGTGGACATGGGCTGTCACTCGCTGGAGGCAGTGGATTATCCTGACTACGCTCTGAAAGTCGCCGAAGTGGTGAGCCGGGGAGAATTTGAGCGGGGGATCTTGATCTGCGGCACGGGGATCGGTATTTCCATCGCCGCCAATAAAGTTCCCGGTATCCGGGCCGCTCTTTGCCACGAAACATTTTCGGCTGTTGCCTCGCGGGAGCATAATGACGCGAACATTCTGGTCATGGGCGGGCGAGTAATCGGGCCAGGTCTGGCGAGGCAAATCACTGAGTTCTGGCTGCAGACCGAATTCGCCGGCGGCCGGCACGCGTGCCGGGTGGCCAAGATCGCCGCGCTGGAGAAAAAATATTGTGGTAGATAAATTTTAAGAAAGGGACAAGCCATGGATTACATTAAACAGTATGTTATGCCGGTTGACCCGGAACTGGCCGAAGCCATCGAGCGGGAAGAGAAGCGCCAGTCGAGCAAACTTGAACTGATTGCGTCGGAGAACTTTGTCAGCCGGGCGGTGATGGCGGCCCAGGGCTGTGTGATGACCAATAAGTACGCCGAGGGGTATCCCGGCAAACGGTACTACGGTGGATGTGAATGTGTTGATATCGCCGAAGAACTGGCCCGCGAGCGGGTGAAAAAGATTTTTGGCGCGGAGCACGCCAACGTGCAGCCGCACTCGGGAGCCCAGGCAAACACCGCGGTCTACTTTGCGGTGCTGAAACCGGGTGACACCGTCCTGGGGATGAACCTCTCCCACGGCGGTCACTTGACCCACGGCAGCCCAGTCAACCTGTCCGGGATGTATTTCAATTTTGTGGCCTACGGGGTTGACCCGAAAACAGAGCAGATCGACTACGACGAACTGCGGCGGATTGCCCGCGCGAACAAACCGAAGCTGATCGTGGCCGGGGCAAGTGCCTATCCCCGGACGATTGATTTTGCCCGTTTTAAAGAAATTGCCGATGAGGTCGGGGCAATGCTGATGGTGGACATGGCCCACATCGCCGGCCTGGTGGCGGCTGGCCTGCACCCGAACCCGGTACCATACGCCGATATTGTCACCAGTACCACCCACAAAACCCTGCGGGGACCGCGTGGTGGTCTGATCCTGTGCAAGGAGGCCTACGCGGCCAGGATCGATAAGGCTGTTTTTCCCGGTATCCAGGGAGGGCCCCTGATGCACGTAATCGCGGCGAAGGCGGTCTGCTTTAAGGAAGCGATGACGGAGGAGTTCCGAGAGTACCAGCGGCAAATCATTCGCAACGCCAGCGCGCTGGCCCAAAAACTGCAAGAATTAAATTTCCGGCTGGTTTCGGGAGGGACCGACAACCACCTGATGCTGGTAGATGTGCGCGCCCAGCAGTTGACCGGCAAAGAAGCCGAAAAACTCCTTGACGAAGTGGGCATCACCGTCAACAAGAACACCATTCCCTACGACCCGCAGGGACCGATGGTTACCAGCGGGATCCGGATTGGTACCCCGGCGGTGACAACGCGGGGATTAAAGGAAGAGGATATGGCGCAGATCGCTTATGCCATTGCCCTGGTCCTCAACGACCCGCAAAGCGATGAAGCCCAAAACAAAGCCAGACAGATCGTGGCCGACCTGTGCGCCCGGTATCCGCTGTACCAGTCATAAGGTTGACGATGAAACATACCACATCCAGAGAATCCACGTTAGCTAAGAAAGCGTGATGCCTTTTGACGAGCGAAAAAAAATCTCAGCCAAAGCGCCAGCGCCCTGGCTGGGACGAATACTTCATGGATCTGGCTGAGCTGGTCGCCCGCCGTTCCACCTGTCTCCGCCGTCAGGTCGGCGCGGTCCTGGTGGATGGTGAGCATATCATCTCCACTGGCTATAACGGTGCGCCCACCGGCCTGCCCCATTGTTTTGATACCGGTTGTTTAAGAGAGCAACTGCAGGTTCCCCCGGGCGAGCGCCACGAACTCTGCGTCTCTGTCCATGCGGAGCAAAACGTGATTATTCAGGCGGCCCTGCACGGCAGTTCGACAAAGGGGGCAACCCTCTACTGCACCCACCAGCCCTGTAGTCTGTGCGCCAAGATGATCATTAACGCCCAAATCCGCAAAATCGTCTTTAAAGGAGATTATCCAGACACCCTGGCCCAACAGCTCCTGGAGGCGGCCGGTGTCGAACTGGTGAGAATGTCGCACCAAAATGGAGAGAAAGACCATGAAGACTAAAATCATTGCCCTGCCGCGGCTGAACAACCTGTCTCCCACCTTGGAATCAACCGCGCTCAAACTGATGGAGGAAACGGGCGAGCTGGCGCAGGCCATTGGCAAATTCCGGGGGCTGAACGGCGAGCGGGTTGAACGCGATGAGGCGGAGATCATGAAACTGATCAGCCGGGAATTGTTGGACGTGGCCCAAACGGCTGTTTCGATGATGTTTGTCTTAGAAGAACAGTACGGGGTCAACATAAAAGAAGCGATCAACGAGCACCTGGAAAAACTCTACCGGAAGGGTTACCTGTCCCACCAATAGACCCATCAAGCACTGCACTTTCTGTCATAACCACGCGAAAACTGTCTAAAAAAAGCTCCTGCCAAAAGGAGGATTTTTCAGGGGCTTGCCGAAAAATAAAATTAACTGTAAACCCTGTAAAATAATAGTAAAGCGTCATAATAAGTAAAAAATCATGGTAAATTAATAATTGTCTGAATAATTATTACTTAAGTGATAATTAGTACTTTCACCGTTCCGACGAAAAATCACAAAGAGGCTATTGTTTTTTGCTTTTTTTCTCGAATTAAGACGAAGGATGTGAGGAAGTGGCGAAGAAAGACCCGTGGGGTGGCAAAGCGCTGGGGATGGCGCTGTCGATGGCCACGAATATGGCGGCTGCCGTTGCGGTGGGATATTTCTTTGGCGTATTCCTCGATAAGACGTTTGGCACTAAACCGTGGCTGACCCTCCTCATGTTCCTGCTCGGGGTAGCGACCGGGCTTAAGATGATGTATGAAACCGCGTTTCCCCGGGGAAGCGACGAATCCAAGCCAGGAAAGGACAATGCTAAGAAGGATACAGATAGTAAATGAGTATAGCGATAATTGGCGGGCTTCTCTTTGGCTACCTGGTTTTTGACCTGAATGCTCGCCTGTTGCTGGTCACCCTTGAGCGGGCCAAAGACAAAGCACCAGGTCAAGCTGTGAAGTATATTGTCAGTCGTTATTACCTGCGGTTCGCGATTGAGGGGACCATTATTTGCCTGGCGGTTTGGTGGGCAGGACGGTTTTTTGGCATCGCTACCCTGGGTGGAATGCTGCTGGCTAAAGCGGTCTTTCTACTCCGGGTGAGAAAATTAAATATAAATTATAAAGATTAGAAAGACAAATTTTTGGGGGAAAGGGGGTATGAGGTTGCATTCAGATGTATTGTTTTACCTGGGATCAGTACCGGTCTACAGCCTGACAGTGACTTCCTGGGCGATTATCGCTTTGTTGGGATTACTGTTCTACTTCGGGACCAGAAACATGCAGCGTTTCCCGCGCGGTCTACAAAACGTGATGGAAGCGATTGTGGAGGGCCTGTTTAACTTCTTTGCCGGGATCATGGGTGAAGAGAGAGCCAGAAGATACATGCCCTTGCTGGGGACATTCTTTCTCTTTATTCTGGTGTCGAACTATTCGGGTTTATTACCCGGATCCGGTGAAATTCCCGGGTTCAAGGCGCCAACTAGTGATTGGAACGTAACTGGTGCGCTGGCCATTATCGTCTTCTTCTCTGTCCAGTACTTTGGTATTAAAGTCCACGGTCTCCATTATTTTAAGCACTTTGTTACTCCGCACTGGTTATTCTTGCCGCTGAACATTCTTGAACAATTTGCCCGGCCATTGTCTCTCACCCTCCGTCTATTCGGCAACATCTTTGGTGAGGAGATGATCATCGCCTTCCTGCTGGGGATGGCACCATTCCTGGTGCCGCTGCCGATGATGGCGCTGGGCCTGTTGACGGGATTAATCCAGGCTTTCGTGTTTACTATTCTGGCCACCAGCTACATCACTGAAGCCACAGAAGTTGAGCACCATTAACCTCAACTAAAATTAGAGAAAAACATTAACTGGCAACGAGTAGTTGCAGTGAAAGGGGGGAAAGAGAATAATGGAACAATCTGGACTGATCGCTCTGGGCGCTGCTCTAGCGGTAGGTATCGCGGCGACTGGCGCGGGTGTTGGTCAAGGTATTGCCTCTGGTAAAGCCTTTGAAAGTATCGCCCGTCAACCTGAAACCGTAGGCACAGTCAGAACACTGCTCTTTATTGCCTTAGCATTCATGGAAACCCTGACGATTTATGGTTTGCTCATCGCATTCATGCTAATCGGTAAAATGGCGTAACAGGTTTGCAGCAACCGAAAGGGCGATAGAGTTCAAGAGCAACATCTTGGCTCTTATCGCCCAAATAGCTATTATGCGTGAAGATTGGAGGTTACTGGCCGAATGAGGAATACAGTACGGTTGGCCCAAACGGGCTGGCTGATCGGCGGAATAGTTCTCACCGGAATGCTGATCCTGGTGACAGCCGGCTCGGCCGCGGCGTCAGCAGAGGGTGGTGTACCATCGCCGGCCCCATACAAGATGATGTGGGCAGCTATTAACTTTTTTATTCTCTTGGCAATTTTATACAAGTTTGCTTATAATCCCATTCTTCAGATGCTCGATGACCGGCGTAATACCATTGAGAGTTCATTACGACATGCGGAAGAAGTTCGGGCAGATGTGGAACGGATGATGAACGAAGCCGAGGCTAGTTTGATGAACGCCAGAAAAGAAGCGCAGGAAATTGTGGCTCGCGCCAGCAAGCTAGGGGAAGAAACCCGGGAAGAAATCGTAGCCAAAGCGAAGGAAGAAGCCAATGCTGAACGGGCTCGCGCGATCGCCGAGATCCAGAGCGAGAAAGAAAAAGCCCTGGCCGAATTGCGCGATACCGCTGCTACTCTGGCCATCATGGCTGCAGAGAAGGTTTTGGGTAAGGCCATTACCGTTGAGGATCATCAGAGGATGGTAAAAGAGTTTGTAAACGAGGTAGGGGATAGATTATGCTAAACGAAAGCGTCGCCCGCCGTTACGCCGCAGCGTTCTTTGCCATTGCTCAGGAGAGAAACGAGCTGGGACGGCTTGAGCACGAACTGGAGCTGGTCGTGGGAACGCTCAAGTCCGATCCGCAGTTGGTGCGGCTCTTTACCCATAAGCTGATCTCGCCGTCCGATAAAAAGGCAATGCTTAAGGAATTGTTTGCGGGCCAAGTGTCCCCGATCACGATGAATTTTCTTAACTTGTTGATCGATAAGAAGCGGGAAGGCCACCTGGAAAACATTTTGAAGCAGTTTGTGGAAATGGCGAACGAGGCCCGCAACATTACTGATGCCAGTGTGGTTTCCGCCATCGAACTGTCCTATGAGGACCAAAAAGATTTGCAAGAACGGTTATCGAAGCTCACGGGCAAGAATATTCGCTTGAAGACTTCCGTCGATCCGAAGCTGATCGGCGGGATCGTGATTCGTGTCGGTGACCGCGTCCTTGACGGTAGCCTTATTAAGCGGCTCCATGTATTGAAGAACAACCTGATGAAAGCCCAGTTAAAGTCAGTTTAAAAAGGTAGGGGTGAGCGACTAAATGAGTATTAGACCTGAAGAAATCAGTTCGATCCTGAAACAGCAGATCGAGCGCTACCAGGCCCAGGTTGATATCAGCAGCGTCGGCACCGTTATTCAGGTCGGTGATGGTATCGCCCGGGTTTACGGACTGCAGAATGCGATGGCCGGCGAACTCCTCGAGTTTCCCGGCGGCGTGATGGGCATGGTGCTAAACCTGGAAGAAGACAACATCGGGGCGGTGCTCCTTGGCCCATATCAACAGATCAAAGAAGGTGATACCGTTAAGTCAACCGGCCGGATCATGGAAGTGCCGGTCGGTAAAGCCCTGATCGGGCGGGTCGTGAACGCGATTGGCCAGCCGATTGACGGCAAGGGGCCAATTGTCACCGATAAATTCCGTCCCATCGAGAAAATTGCCTGGGGCGTGGTTTACCGGAAATCCGTGCATCAACCAATGCAGACTGGTCTGAAGGCCATTGACTCGATGGTGCCGATCGGCCGTGGTCAACGGGAACTGATCATCGGTGACCGGCAAACTGGTAAAACAGCCCTGGCGGTTGACGCGATCATCAACCAGAAGGGCCAGAACATGCTTTGTATTTATGTGGCCATCGGCCAAAAGCTGTCTACTGTTGCTGGCGTAGTGCAGAAGCTGGAAGAACACGGGGCCATGGATTATACAACGGTGGTCGCGGCGACCGCTTCTGAGCCCGCTCCGCTGCTGTACGTTGCGCCGTATGCCGGCGTGGCCATGGCCGAAGAGTTCATGGAAAACGACCACGCGCACGTCCTGATTATTTACGATGACCTGTCCAAACACGCGGTGGCGTACCGCGAACTGTCACTGCTCTTGCGCCGGCCGCCGGGACGCGAGGCTTACCCGGGCGACGTTTTCTACCTGCACTCGCGCCTGTTGGAGCGGGCTTGTAAGTTGAATGACGCTCTGGGAGCCGGTTCGATTACCGCCTTGCCGATCATCGAGACCCAGGCGGGCGACGTGTCGGCCTACATCCCCACGAACGTTATTTCCATTACTGACGGCCAGATCTACTTAGAGACTGACCTCTTCTTCGCCGGTCAGCGTCCGGCCATCAACGTTGGCTTGTCCGTATCCCGGGTTGGTGGTGCGGCGCAGATCAAGGCCATGAAGCAGGTCGCCGGCCGTCTCCGCCTTGACCTGGCCCAATACCGTGAGTTGGCCGCGTTTGCTCAGTTCGGCTCAGACCTGGATAAGGCCACCCAGGCGCGTCTGGCGCGTGGTGAGCGGACGATGGAAATCCTGAAGCAAGGCCAGTACGAACCGATGCCGGTTGAGGAGCAGGTGGTGGTGATTTACACCGCAGTCAACGGTTTCCTGGATGATATTGAAGTCGAGAAAGTCAAGGCCTTCGAAGCCGAGTTTCTGAAGTTCATGCGGGGCACTTACCCCGATATCCTGAAAGCGATCGCCACGGAAGGAGTTATTTCTGACGCGACAACCGCTAAGCTAAACAAGGCCATCCAAGAATTTAAGACAATCTTTGTCGCTTAGGTGGTGAAAATGAATGCCAGGAGTACGTGATATCAAGCGACGGATCCGTAGCGTTAACAACACCAAGCAGATCACCAAGGCGATGGAGATGGTTGCCGCGGCCAAGTTGCGTCGGGCGCAGGAAAAAGCGGTGATGTCCCGCCCGTTCGCCAACAAGATCACGGAGGTCTTGGAGCGGTTGATCACCTCGGAAACCGTGGCCGAGCACCCGTTTCTCCAGGTCCGGCCGGTGAAGTCGATCGGCTACGTGGTCATCGCTGGCGACCGCGGTCTCTGCGGAGCCTTCAACACGAATATTATCCGTAAAGCGGTCCAGAGTTTACCGAAAGGTGACACGGACGTTTCCTACGGGCTGGTGACGGTTGGCCGCAAGGTGCGTGACTTTTTCCGCAAGCGGCGCTACCCGGTTCAGGGTGAGTTTGTCAACATCGGCGACAGTCCCAGCTTTGTTCAAGCCAGGGAGATCGCCCGGTTCGTGGTTAACCTGTACCAGGACGGAATTTTCGACGAGGTGTATCTGGTCTACGGAGAGTTTGTCACTGCCTTGCAGCAGCGGCCGGTCGTCCAGAAGGTTTTGCCGGTGGAGAAGCCGGAAGTCAAACGGACCGAGACGGGGCTGCTCAGCGCGAACGATTACATCTACGAGCCATCGCCAGCAGAACTCTTATCGATTCTCCTGCCGAAATACGTGGAGACTCAGGTTTACCGGGCTCTCCTGGAGTCCAAAGCCAGTGAGCACGGAGCCCGGATGACGGCGATGGGGGCGGCGACCGACAACGCAAGCGAAATGATCGATAGACTCACCTTATCAATGAACAAGGCACGGCAAGCCGCGATCACCAAAGAATTGATTGATATTGTCAGCGGCGCGAATGCAGTCAAAAGGTAAAGGGGGATTAGAGGCATGAACATTGGGACGATTGTCCAGGTAATTGGCGCGGTCGTGGACATTGAGTTCCCACCGGGACAATTGCCGGATTTGCTGAACGCGATTAAGATTCGGAAGGAAGACCAACCACCGGGATTTAACAACGATAAATTTAAAGACGGTTTGACCCTGGAAGCCATGCAGCACCTGGGCAATAATACCGTCCGCTGCGTTGCTCTGTCGACCACTGACGGCCTGCAAAGGGGGATGAAGGCGTGGGATACGGGGCAAGCCATCGCGGTGCCGGTTGGCCGGCCAACCCTGGGCCGGATCCTGAACGTGCTGGGTGAACCCATCGACGAATTGGGCCCCGTTCAGGCCGATACCTATATGCCAATTCACCGGCAGCCGCCCGCCCTGGTTGACCAGGTGCCATCTACCGAGATGCTGGAGACCGGTATCAAGGTTATCGACCTGCTCTGCCCGTATGCCAAGGGTGGTAAGGTCGGTCTGTTCGGCGGCGCTGGCGTGGGTAAGACCGTTATCATCATGGAACTGATCCGGAACATCGCTTATGAGCACGGTGGGTTCTCCGTTTTCGCGGGTGTGGGCGAGCGGACCCGTGAAGGCAACGACCTCTGGAACGAAATGAAAGAGTCGGGTGTGCTCGAGAAGTGCTCCCTGGTTTACGGACAGATGAACGAGCCGCCGGGTGCCCGTCTGCGGGTGGGTCTGACTGGTCTGACCCTGGCCGAATACTTCCGGGACACCGAGGGACAGGACGTGCTGATCTTCATCGACAACATCTTCCGTTTCACCCAGGCCGGTTCTGAAGTGTCCGCTCTGCTCGGACGGATGCCGTCCGCGGTCGGTTATCAACCGACACTGGCGACGGACATGGGACAGTTACAGGAACGGATCACCTCGACCAAGAAGGGTTCGATCACCTCGGTGCAGGCCATCTACGTCCCGGCTGACGACCTGACCGACCCGGCGCCGGCGACCACGTTCGCGCACCTTGATGCGACGACGGTTCTGTCCCGGCAGATCGCCGAGCTCGGGATCTACCCGGCCGTGGACCCGCTGGATTCCACTTCACGGATTCTCGACCCGCTAATTCTGGGTAAAGAACACTACGAAGTGGCCCGCGGTGTCCAGCAGGTTCTGCAGCGGTACAAAGACCTCCAGGACATCATCGCCATCCTGGGTATGGATGAGTTGACTGATGAAGATAAACTGACGGTGGCCCGCGCGCGGAAGATCCAGCGCTTCCTGTCGCAGCCCTTCCACGTGGCCGAGCAATTCACCGGTACACCGGGTGTGTATGTTCCGATTAAAGAAACCATTCGTGGTTTCAAAGAAATTCTGGAAGGCAAACATGACGATCTACCGGAGGGCGCCTTCTACATGGTGGGGACCATTGACGAGGCGGTGGCCAAAGGCAGAGAGATGGAGGCGTAGCGCATGGAAGAAAGCAGCCTCAAACTGGAAGTGATAACCCCGGAACGTATTGTCTACAGCTCAGACATCGATTTTGTCGTGGTGCCGGCGGTAGAGGGCGAACTGGGTGTTTTAAAGAACCACGCGCCTCTTGTTGCTGGTCTGCAGATCGGGGTTCTCCGTTTGCACCGGGGGGGCCTGACCCGGCACATCGCACTCGGCGGCGGCTTCCTGGAGGTTACGGATAACCGGGCGATTGTCCTGGCGGAGTCAGCGGAACTGGGAACCGATATCGATGTTTCCCGCGCGTTGGCAGCGAAGGAACGGGCAGAGGCCCGCCTGGCGGCAAGATCGCCGGAAATCAATGAGGCGCGAGCCCAGGCTTCTCTGCAGCGTGCCCTGGCTCGATTAAAGGCGGCAGAAGCAGAGAAGAATCTCGGCTTGCAGTACCAGCAACCACAGCGCTTTGGGAACGAATAGGTTTTAAACGATTTGGGACGGTTATCCGGCCGGTGGAAGAGATCCACCGGCCATTGTTTTGTGCCGCATCGTTCAAGGAAGCGGTGATACAGGACATAGAGCTGGCTTGGTGGATTTCGTTTGGCGTGGATTCGCTGCGCGCGAGCACATTCATTGCGCGCGAACCTTGACAATGGGGCTGATTAAAGGGTAAGATAGGCGACAAAGCAGTATTTCCGGACAGGGGGTTAGACTTTGCTCAACCGCAACGAAATTAAGACTCTGCAAATAGTGGTCCTGGTGGCCGCGCTCGGCATGCTGGTATGGCAGGGGTACAGCTATTACCAGCAGTGGAGACTGCATCAACGGGATTTAGCCTACCTGGCAAGCCGGGCCGAATTCTACGCCACTTTACCGTCCGAAATCAGAAAACCGGACATTAACCGCGCCATCAGTGATGAAAATATCCGTTTCAAACGGACAACGCGGTCAACCGCGACCAAAGCGGGATTTACTGTTCTAGCAGCCGGTGTATTGGTCGGGGGGCTCGAGGTCTACAACCGGCGGCTGGCCCAGGCGAAGGCAGCTCAGAAGCGGTTAAACTTTAAGAAAAAGTAGTGCAAATGGCAAGTATCCTCGGTTTGGCAGTTCCCGGCCTCGTCGCCGGGATTTTTCTTTACCCAATTCCTAATCCTCCCGGGGGTCGTGACTAAACTGGAAAAATAACGGTAACACTACTTGTTAGGACAAAAATTAAAGTTTTCCTGAATCAGTCAATAACCTTAAGGAGGATAAGCATGAACAATCTACTTCGGATCAAGGAATTTTACCAGCGTACCGGGTGGTCTGCACCGGCCCGGTGGTTGAAACTGGCTGCCGTTCTGGCCATCGCGGCCGGGACCGTCGCCAGCCTGACTATACCGCCCAGCACCAGGACGGTGGGCAATATTCACCTGGCGCATAACCCGATCTACCAGGCCTTTCAGGCCTCCGGGGCGGAAGTGTACGCATCAAATTTAAGCGGCTGGGCACAAATAAATAATAAATACCTCAGCGTATCGGAACTCGACGACCTGGGGCAACAGGTTGTGCATGCCCTCGGGCTTGATCCGGCGACGGTCAAGTGTCAGCCGACTGAAGAGAAAGGTTTTCGTGGCTTACAGTATGGCGGGTTGATCGGTCGGCAGACCAGGGCCAACGTGATCATCCAGACCTGGGATCCGCCGGCCGAGGACATCAACCCGTATCCGGAGACGTATTTGATCGTGAACCTGGAAGAAACAGGTTCCCTTGAGCTGCTAAGCAGTGGCCCCAAGCGCATGAACGATGTATTTGCCCTGTTTGGAGCTGTTCCCAACATCAATACCGGCATCACAGGGACCATTGATGGCCTGATTCCAGAAGAGGAAAAAAGCAATTTGGCCAGAGTAATCTTTACCGCGGCAGGAGCCGAGGTTCTCGAAAGCCTGGTCGAGCCGGGGATTGTCAGCTTCACCGGGTATACGCCAGCGATCAAAGAAAGCCTGCTGGCCGGTGATAAGAAGATCAACTTCAACGTGGCCCTGCGTTACCACTCAATAGACGGGAAGACATATGTCCACATCGCCTCACCCATCATCATGAGTGAATACTAATGCCGACCGACTCTGAGTCAGGGAGGTGAGTCTTACCGCGACAAATTGAAGACGCGGTAGGTAAGCATATTGGAGAAGATTGTTGTGTCCGGCGGAAACCATCTGGAAGGAACGATCGCAGTGAGCGGCGCGAAAAATGCCAGTCTGCCGATTATCGCGGCCTCTCTTTTGGCAGAAGGCGAGAGCCGGCTGTTTGATATACCTGACCTGGCCGATGTGACCACGATCTGTGAAGTCATAACCCGGCTGGGCGCGCGGGTGAGGCGCGAAGGGCAAGGATTAATAATCAGCGCCGAAGGCTTTCGGGCTTACGAGGCGCCTTATGAATATGTCCGTAAAATGCGGGCTTCATTTTTAGTGATGGGTCCCCTGCTGGCCAGACTGGGGCAGGCCAGGATCCCGTTACCGGGTGGGTGTGCCATCGGAACCCGGCCGATTGACCTGCATATCAAGGGGTTTGAAGCCCTGGGGGCCAAAATTGTCCTGGGACAAGGCTTTATCGAAGCGGAGGCCGACCGTTTGACAGGAACGAAAATATACCTGGATTTCCCCAGTGTCGGGGCGACGGAAAACATCATGATGGCCGCCAGCCTGGCCAGGGGGCAGACCGTCATTGAAAACGCCGCCGCGGAACCGGAAATCGTCGACCTGGCCAACTACTTGAATGCGATGGGCGCGCGAATCAAAGGCGCCGGTACCAGGGTCATCCGCATTGAAGGAGTAGAAAAGCTGAGCGGTACCAGCCACGTGGTTATTCCAGACCGGATCGAAGCCGGCACCTACATGGTGGCCGCGGCGATCAGCTGTGGAGATGTGCGGGTTACCAACGTGATTGTCGAGCACTTAAAACCGGTGATCGCTAAACTGAGGGAGGCCGGGGTGGAAATATATGAAGAAGACCGCGGTGTGCGAGTCGTTGGCACTAGAAAACTCAAAGCGGTCGATATCAAGACCCTCCCCTACCCAGGTTTCCCCACCGATATGCAGGCCCAATTCATGGCCTTGCTGACGATTGCGGAAGGAACAAGTGTCATCACCGAAACCGTGTTTGAAAACCGGTTCATGCATGCTGATGAATTCAGACGGATGGGCGCCAACATCAAGCTGGAAGGACGCACCGCGGTGGTTAAGGGAGTACCTAAGCTTACGGCCGCGCCAGTGAAGGCTACGGACCTGAGGGCCGGTGCCGCTATGATCATTGCCGGCCTGGCGGCTCAGGGAGAAACAGAGGTCAGCGGAGTTGAACACATCCGGCGGGGTTACGAAGACATCGTGGGCAAACTCCAGGGACTCGGCGCCAACATCCGCTGGGCCGGGCAATAAAATATTTTCACGGCAGCAAAAATTTGGTAAAATAATCTAAACAACGATCGCTCAGTTGCTGGGTGAACACGATATCGCCATCAGAGTCTTACAGCGGCGGGCAGTTTAGGGATAGTGCTCTGGGTGCCTGAGCAAAATGTTGTAAGGAGAAGTATGAAAAAGCCCTGGAATATCTCCAGTGCTTTTTTCGTTCGGGTAGGCATATAGATGGGAGTAAACGGATGAACTCGGGAGAAATGTTCCGGCTTATCCCCAGGAGGGTCCAGGATGAAAAAAATACTGCGTATACTGTTTGTCCTATTCCTCTTAATTGTTTTGATCCCGACCCTGCTGGTCAGGGGCTGTTACTGGAGCAAAGCCAAAGTGCGGATCGAGGAAGGCGGCACCATGATCCGGGTCTGGCACCACGACACCCAGCAGGTGGAAAACATGCCATTAGAACAGTATTTGGTGGGTGTGGTCGCGGCAGAAATGCCAGCCAGCTTTGAGCTCGAGGCCCTGAAAGCACAAGCCATCGCCGCGAGGACGTATGCGCTCAAAAAAATGCAAGCTGCGGAAGGAGGGGCAAATGAAGTTCACCCAGCGGCTGACGTCTGCACCGACCCCGCGCACTGCCAGGCCTGGATAGATGATTCCCGCCAGCGGGAGAACTGGGGAGTCTTGCGGTACTACCAGTACCATACTAAAATCAAGCGGGCAGTGGAACAGACCAGGGGACTGGTTCTCGTGTACAATGGGCGTTTGATTGACCCGGTGTATCACTCGACCTGCGGGGGGCGCACGGAAAACGCCCGGGATGTCTGGAACTACGATGTCCCCTACCTCCGCAGTGTCGAATGCCCCTGGGACAAAGACTCACCCCGCTGGCAGGACCAGCTGAAACTGAGCCTGGACGACCTGGAAAACCGCCTGCAGGTCAAACTGGCTGTTCCCACCGCAAAGCTTAGCGCCAAAAAGAACCTCGTGCGGATCACCGAGCAAAGCCCAACTGGCCGGGCAAAAACGGTACAGGTTGGGGATAAAACCTTTGCCGCCACCGAATTTCGCAGCCGGCTGGGTTTAAGGTCAACCCGATTTACCGTTGAACAGCAGGGTAACGAAATAATCTTTAAAACCATCGGCAATGGTCACGGGGTGGGCATGTGCCAGTACGGCGCCAACGGTTTGGCGAAAGAAGGCAAAGATTGCTTGGAGATCCTCCAGTATTACTACCAGGGGGCGACCGTGGAAAGACTGAAATAGTTAAAAGAACGATACTTATCCGGTTGGGGATGGGAAAAAATGGGCATGCTAGGGGTGAGAGGTGATGTAAATCATGGGCCGAAAACTCTTGCCCTTAGCCAAACTTGGTCCGTTTTTGCCCAAATTAGCGAAAAACAAGCCTGCGCAGTTTAACCTGCTCAAACCGCGGCTGTCTGGACAAGCCGCACAGCCAAAACGCCTGGTATGGGTCCTCGAACGGTGCGGGTTTCCTCCGTGGCTGGCCCCGGCCCTTATCGTTCGGCTGGTGGCCATGGTCATCATCGTGGTGGCCCTCGTTAGCCTTGGGACACTGGAACCCCTGGGCGATTACCTGCACGGATTGTTGTCATTTACCCAGCGCCAGGACATAAACAATATTGAAACATCGGTGCCAGCCGTGACAAATCCAGATACAAAGACAACAACAGACGATGTAACTGGTTTAAACTCAACCGCAACAGCGGAAAACATTACAAAAAATGAACGAGCAAAAGCACCGGGCGCAGAGGCAGCTAAACCAACAGCAATGATTGAAGCAAAGACGCATGCGGTGAACCCGACCAAAGCGCAATCCCCGAAAACCTGTGTGGCGGCAACCGTGTTGCCCGTAACTGGGGAAATCATCCGTGAGTTTGGCCTGACCTACTCCCCGACCTTTGCGGATTACCGGTACCACCCGGGACTCGATTTTGCTGCTGGGCAAGGGACGCCGGTCAAGGCGACAGGCAGCGGTCAGGTCGTCAGCGTTATAGAAAACAAAGACGAAGGCGTGGTGCTGATTATCGATCACGGTCAAGGGTGGCGGAGTCGCTACGCCCACTGTGCTGAACCAAAGGTGAAAAAAGGACAAACCCTCAAAGCTGGCCAGACCATCGCCGTCATCGGGCCGCCGGGCCGCCTTGAGGCCGTCGAGGGACCGCACCTCCACTATGAACTAATCTACAATGGCCAACCCATTAACCCCAAACAATATTTAAAGTAATATTATCAGTGCCTGCATGGGCACTAATTTTTTGTTCCCAGATCTGTATAGACAATATTCTCCAGGGCTTGTTTATAGTCTTTTTCTCCTGACGCTTCATATATATTTAAATAAACTATTCCTGAGCGTCAAGGAGGATCGCCCATGCAAGACTATATCCGGGACAGAGTTCTGGAGGTGGGCCGGTATATTTTAGAGTCCGCGGCTACCGTCCGGCAGGCTGCCGAAGTTTTTAGGGTTAGTAAAAGCACCGTTCACAAGGATGTGACTGAGCGCCTCCCAAGGATCAATGCTAATCTGGCTATGCAAGTGCGGAATGTTCTGGAACTGAACAAGGCCGAACGCCATATTCGAGGAGGAGAGGCGACCAGGAGAAAATATCAGGAATTGTAAAATAATAACCGGTAAATGAAAAAATTTCCCGACGCATAAAGGATTTTTATAAATTTTGTAGAACATTACTTTTGTCTAGTTATGCCTTAATAATTCTGGGTTCTGCATAAAAACTATCATCCTTTGTTTTGGGGTTAGATTGGACAAGTTATAAAATACTACGGAGGGAACTTTTAAACATGTTTAAATTTGCTGAAGACATAGGGATTGATCTCGGAACAGCCAGTGTGCTGGTTTATCTTAAGGGTCGTGGTATTGTTTTACATGAACCTTCCGTAGTGGCCATTGATAAAAGCACAGGGAAGATTATCGCGGTTGGCGAAGAAGCGCGCCGTATGCTGGGACGGACGCCAGGGAATATCGTGGCCATTCGTCCACTGCGCGATGGGGTTATCGCGGATTATGATGTGACGGAACGAATGTTGCGCTACTTCATCCAGAAGGCTTGCGGCAAGCGATTTCTGTTCAAGCCACGGGTCATGGTCTGCATCCCGACAGGAGTCACCAGCGTCGAAGAACGGGCGGCCCTCCAGGCTACCTTGCAGGCCGGCGCAAGGCAAGCCTTCCTGATTGAAGAACCGCTGGCGGCAGCCCTGGGGGCGGGCTTGAACATCTCCGAAGCGACCGGCCACATGGTGGTGGACATCGGTGGTGGCACGACCGATATCGCTGTCCTTTCCCTGGGTGGGATTGTTTGCAACAACTCCCTGCGCGTGGGTGGCGATAAATTCGATGAGGCCATCGTCCGCTACATCCGGCGTGAATACAACCTCATGATCGGCGAACGTACTGCCGAAGAACTGAAAATAAAGATCGGCACGGCTTACCCGGCTAATCGGCGGGAGGACGAGACCATGGAAATTCGCGGCCGCGACCTGGTCACCGGCCTGCCGAAGACGATTACGGTTTCCGCCCGCGAAAGCTACTATGCGCTCCAGGAACCAGTGGAAGCCGTGGTGAACGCGGTGAAAGAAGTCTTGGAAAAGACGCCGCCCGAGCTGGCGGCGGACATCATTAACCAGGGCATCGTCATGACGGGCGGGGGCTCACTCCTGAACGGTCTGGATACCCTGCTTTCCAAGGAAACCGGCCTGGCGGTCCACGTGGCGGACGATGCCATTTCCTGCGTAGCGCTTGGGGCGGGCGTCGCCTTGACCTCCATGCACGTTTTACCGGCCGTAAAAACCGCGCGGAAAGGATTCTAACTGAACATTGGAGCGCGTGTGGACATCCCGGCTCCGAGAGAATTGGAAAGAGGAAAGGAGGGGCTATTTTGATCCGCGGCCTTTACACTGCTGCCTCGGGGCTCCTGGCCCAACTCGTCCAGAACGATCTAGCCGCCAACAACCTGGCTAATGTCAACACCGCCGGCTACAAGAAGGACCTCCCCACCTTTCGGACATTCCCGGAGGTCCTCATCGAACGACTCAACGACCCTGATGCGGGTACATCGTTCAACTCTGCGGCACAACCGCCGATCATCGGTCAATTAGGCACGGGGGTGGCCCTGGAGCGGGTCTACACGGTCCACCAGCCAGGTTCCCTGCGGGAAAACGACAATCCCCTGGACCTGGCCATTGACGGTGACGGGTATTTTGTCATCCAGACCCCCCAGGGGGAACGCTACACGCGGAATGGGGCTTTCCACCTGGACAGCAGCCACCAGTTGGTGACGTTGGACGGTTATCCAGTGCTGGGTGAAATGGGACCGGTCGTGATGCAGGGAGAGAATTTTGCCATCAACGAAGATGGCCAGGTAGTTGTCGATGGAACAATTGTTGACAACCTCCGCCTTGTCATGCCAGCTGACCCGACCCTGATGGAAAAGCAGGGCGACAACCTCTTTGCCGTCCGACAGAACCAGAACCTGCAGGGGGCCACTGCCAGAATCAGACCAGGCTTTCTGGAGATGTCGAACGTCAATCCGGTGGAGGAAATGGTCAATCTGATCACCGTCATGCGGGCCTATGAGGCCAACCAGAAGGTGATACAAGCCCACGACAACCTGCTGGATAAAGCGGTGAACGAAGTAGGGCGGGTATAAAGTAAGACGGGCTGGACTGCCTGGCAGAGGCCCAGCGGTATCGACTGACTGAGGTACCGCAGTTTATTGAATGACACTGGTGAATACATATCGAGCGTAAATGGCCAGGGTGAACCTCTGGCCGCCTTTTTTTGCGGGTTTTTGATCTATATTGACACACGAAAAGGGAAATGAAGGCAGTTGTAGAAATAATACCGATAATACACCTGAAGGAGACAGGCCAGATGTCAGACTATGATGATATACGCTTCAGAGTTGATGACTACCATGACGGGCATAATAATGGAGAAAACCGGGTGGCCCGCCGGGGCCGGCCCAATAAAAAGGGCACCCGCTGGCGCTTGATCGCTCTGCTCACCCTGGTCTTTCTGGCTTCCAGTTACCTGGGCTATGCGGCCATGGCCTGCTTCTTAGGTGACCGGCCAAATATTGAACTGCCGGCTCCCCTGCTTCCAGGTGCCAATAACAAAATCAATATTCTCCTGATGGGCGTCGACCAGCGCAAAAACGAACCCGCCCGGTCAGACACGATTATCCTGGCCAGCGTTGATTTGAAGACCCAGGAAGTCCACCTCTTATCGATTCCGCGGGATACCCGGGTGGCCATCCCGAACCACGGGGTGCAGAAGATCAACCACGCCCACGCCCTGGGCGGGCCAGCGCTGCTGATTAAGACCGTGGAAAATTTCCTCGGTTTACCGGTTAACTACTACGTCGAGACCAATTTCGCTGGTTTTAAAAACTGTATTGATCTCCTCGGCGGAGTAACGATTAACGTGGAAAAACGCATGTATTACCCCTGGGAGGAAATCGACTTAAGACCGGGTGTGCAGAAACTGAACGGCCATGACGCCCTGGCCTATGTCCGTTTCCGTAGTGATCAGCAGGGGGATATCGGCCGCATCCAGCGCCAGCAGAAATTCTTTCAGGCTTTGGCCAAAGAAGCGCTGTCCCTCAAGGCGGTTTGGAAAGCCCCCTGGTTGATCGGCGAATTGAAGAAAAATGTGCAGACCAACATGCCCACGAAAGAAATGCTGCGGGTCGCCTTTGCCCTCAAAGGGATGGACCAGTCGCACTTGCAAGCCCACACCCTGCCGGGCGATCCAGCGACCATCGATGGTCTGAGCTACTGGGTGCCCAGAGCGGGAGAAGTCAAGCAGATGGTGGCACTAATGAAGAACTAGGAGAAACGTATGAAAAAGATTGTGATCTCGGGCTATTACGGGTTTGACAACGCCGGAGATGAGGCGCTCCTTTCGGCCATCGCCACGACCCTGCGGGAGATGGCCCCCGACATCTCCATCACCGTCTTGTCCGCCAGCCCGCAAAAAACGAAAGCTTTGCACGGGGTCAATGCCGTCAGCCGCACCAATCCCCTGGTCCTGATCAAAACCCTGCGGCAGGCCGATCTGCTGATCAGCGGCGGCGGCAGCCTGCTCCAGGACGTGACCAGCGCGCGGAGCATCGTCTATTACCTGGGCGTGGTTGCCCTGGCTTTGCTGCTGGGGACCAGGGTCATGTTTTACGCGCAGGGGATCGGTCCGATTACCACCTGGGTGGGGAAAACCCTGACCAGGATCATTGGCAACCGGGTTGACCTGATCACCCTCAGGGATGAACAATCCAAAGAGGAACTGACGCGGTTGGGAGTAGTCAGGCCCCCGATCTACGTCACCGCCGACCCGGTTTTGGGCTTAAGGCCGGCGCAGTTGCCTGACTTTGGGCAACGGATCCTGAGTGAGCACGGCGTCATCAGCCGGAGCGTGGCTGACCAATCGGTAAACCAGCCGCTGGCCGGCATCGCCCTCCGCAACTGGAAGGGCTTAGCCGGCTTTAAGGTGGCGGCGGCGAAGGCAGCCGACTACCTGGCGGGCAAAGGCTGGGAGATTGTCCTGATTCCCTTGCATTATCCCGAAGATGTCGCGGCCGCCCGCGATGTTCAGCGGCTGATGCAATCTGAAGCCCATCTACTGGCCGTTAACCTGACCGCCCAGCAGGCCATGGCCGTGATCGGGGAAATGGACCTCTTAATCGGCATGCGCCTGCACTCCCTGATCTTCGCTGCGGTCATGGGCGTGCCGGTGGTGGGGATCACTTATGACCCCAAGGTGACCCAGTTTCTGCACAGCATCGGCCAGATGCCAGCGGGGAATGTGGATAACCTCACCGCTGATGCTCTGATTGCGGCTGTTGAAAAAGTAATCTCTCATCTGGATGAGACCAGAGAAATGATTACCAAATTAGCAGGGCCAATGTGCGAGCAGGCAAGAAACAGTGCGAGATTGGCTTTAAAATTATTAGAAAATAAGAAACCTTGAGGCTTGCGACCGGAAAAGATAATAAGCATAATTGCGGCAAATTACAGGCATATTGCGGTTGTACCTGTTGAACATGCCGGGCTGGTTTAAAAGGCAGTTTAAAAAAGGCAGTTTAAAAAGGATGTTTTAAAAATGAAGATCGAGATACTCGGGACCTTGATTGATCAAGTTGATATGGCATCTGCTTTGCAGAAAATCGAAACTTTTATCGCGGAAGGGATTCCCCACCACGTCATCACCCTCAACGCCGAAATCATCTACCGTGCCCAGTTTGAGCCGGAGCTGAAAGCCATCATCAACCGGGCGGCTTTGGTCACGCCGGACGGCGCGGGAGTGGTCTGGGCCAGCCGCTACCTGAAAAAACCTGTCCCCGAGCGGGTCACCGGCATCGACCTGCTGCAGGCCATTGCCGCCCGGGCCAGCACCACGGGCTGGCGCCTTTTTCTGCTCGGCGGTGCCCCGGGCGTGGCGGAGGAGGCCGCGGCCAACTTGAAGAAGCGCTTTACCAACCTGAACATTGTCGGCACCCACCACGGCTACTGGCCGCCGACCGAAGAAGAAGCAATCGTTGCCCTGATTCGCTCGGCGCGCCCCGATGTGCTCTTCGTCGCCCTTGGCGCTCCGCGGCAGGAGTACTGGATCAGCCGACATTTGTCCGTTCTGGGCGTCCCGGTGTGTATGGGTGTTGGCGGGAGCTTTGATGTCCTGGCTGGCCGGGTCAAACGTGCCCCGAAATGGATGCAGCAGCTCCAGTTGGAGTGGCTGGCCAGACTGGTCCAGGAGCCCTTCCGGTGGCGGCGGATGCTGGCCTTACCGAAGTTTATGTTCCGGGTGATTAGAAGCAAGCGTTAAGAAACCGGGAAAATTTCCGGATTTTTTTATTTTCCGGTGGAACAAAAAGCGGCTTGCCGGCGTCAAATAACCATGAACAAGGGATCTGCCAGAACGATAATTGACTAGCCAGTCAACCGTGATATATAATAGAGAGTGGCAAATCCGTCCATCATATCCTGTCAACTTCCAATCCTTCCAGTTGAATCAAGTTTCTAAAGGTACCCATACCTTTAGAGCTTAAGCTAACCGCCATATACCATCCTTTTTGAAGGGAGGGATCGCCAGCTACATAATCGCGAAGATTCACTCAAGCAGGTCACTCACAAGTATCCAACACTAAATCAAAACAAAGGGGGATTCACAAAGGATGTTGAAAAAGCACAACAAGCTTGTCGTCCTGGCTGTATTGCTGACCTTCCTGTTCAGCATCGTCGGGACCGCCAGCGCGGCTCCAATCCCGACCGACATCAAAGGCAAGAACTACGAACAAGCGGTTACCGAACTGGCTGCACTGGACATTCTTACTGGCTATCCGGATGGGACTTTCAAAGCGGACAACAAGATCACCCGCGCTGAGTTTGCGGCGGTTGCCGTGCGGCTGCTGGGACTGGAAAAGTCCGCTCAGTTCACCAAGGGGGACACCCCGTTTTCTGATGTTACCGCGGCTCACTGGGCTTCCGGTTACATCAATGTGGCAGTTGACCAGGGCTTGCTGAAAGGTTACCCGGATGGCACTTTCAAGCCTGAGGCCAACGTCACCTACGCTGAAGCGGTAGCGATCCTGGTGCGGGCGCTGGGCTATGAGCCAGCTATCAAAGGGGCCTGGCCGACCGGCTACCTGGCCAAAGGGAACGAAATCGGCGTGACCGATGACGTGACTGTGGTTGCCAATGCGCCGGCGAACCGCGGCGATGTAGCTATCATGACCGACAACTCGCTGGACATCCCGATGATGTATCAAGCCACCTATGGCACCGGCGATGTTGAGTACAGAAACGATGACCCGAACAAGACAATACTGACCGAAAAACTGGATCTGTATGTAGTTAAAGAAAAAGATGTAACCAAGGCGCCGAAGATTGCCCGTGGGGATATTAAGGCCAATGAAATCGTAATTAACGGCACTACCTATGAAGTTGCACCTGGCATCGATCCCAACAAGTATATCGGATTGAATGTCACTGCATGGGTTGATGACAGAAGCGGCGGCCAGAAAGACCTGGTCAAGTACATCAAGATCGAAACCGAAAGTGACCGGTATTTCACTGATAGAGCTAAGAATACAGATACGTATGATGGTGGCACTAACTATATCTATCTAAACGAAAAAGATAAGGCATATGAATTGTATGAAAAAGGTATATTTTATTTAAATGGTGAATCTGTAACACGTGCTGCATTTGAATCAAATATTAATAAAACGGCGGCGAGCGGTCGTTTCGTAATAAATGATGCTGACCAGATAATTTTCGCTGATGTCTGGCAGTATAGCCCAAGTAATGCTGTTGTTACCGAAGTCGGCGCAGATTACATCAAGTACTGGAACCCGGCCGATGCGACAACAGATGCTGAGGAGCCTACCATTAAGAAGCTGAGCTTCACTGATGAAGATTACACGTATGTTCTGATGCGCAGTGGTGCTACGGTGGATTTGAAGGCAGTACAAGTGGGCGATCTGGTCAGCATTTACGAAGACGAGGATGATGATTTCCTGTTTGCTACCTTTGGGCCGAAGAAAGTCACCGGCAAGCTTGATGAAGTATTTAAGGAAACATATAAATCCTATGGTGATACAAGCAACAAACGTCTTAAATTAACCATCAATGGGAAAGAGTACTTCCTCGCCAGCAATGCAGTAGCTAGCACCAACAGTGGTGAAGAAATTAAACTGATTAATAATAATGCAGAAAACCTGGAAGACCTGATCGGCGCAGATGTAACTGTCTACCTGACTACCTTTAATGAAGTTCAATACATTGTTGGTAAGGTGGAAAGCAAGGCCGACAATTATGCGCTGGTTCTGGGCGTAAGCACTGGTACCTTGGAAGATAAAGTCAAATTGTTCAAGCAGGATGGCACCATTGTTACGCTGGAGTGCACCAACGATACTGATTATATTAATGTTCCAGATGGACCAGATACAGAATCAACAGGACCAGAAATCGCAAATGAATTTGAAGATCTGCAGCCTGGTCAATTAGTGAAGTACAGCGTGGCTTCAGACGGTACCGTTGATGAAATTGAATATGTGGGCAATGTAGGAGCAGGTACTGCAATTGCTACCAGATTTGATGATGATGATGATTATATTGTTACAGGTAGCGGTAACTATTATGTAACAGATAGTACCATCATCTTCAACTGGAGCGATTATAATACCAGTAAAGACGAAGACGATTTAAGCATTGTTAAGTGGGAAGACCTGGAAGATAAGGATGGTAGTGCTACTGTACTGGTTTACTGTGAGGACGGTAATGAAGCTACTGTTGTAGTGCTGGTAAGCGGTTATAACGCTATTGCCGGCGATGACTATGTGGGCGTTGTCAAGAAGGTTAAGTACAATGGCGATGACTATGTGGTCACTGTCGATGTTGAAGGTACCGAAAAGACCTATGTGGTTGCCAATGATACCGAAGGCGCGAAACTGGCAGAAGCCGATGTTATTGCCTTCAGCGTTTCGGGCAGCGGCAAACTGACAGGTATTGATGGTAGAACTGCTATTGACACGTTTAATTTTGGTACAAGTAAAACAATATACGATAATGCCAATAACGCGGTATTCCAAGCTATTTACGATACAGTCTACGCAGTATCTGGCAAATCAATCCAGCTTAAATCGGGAGCTATGCCTTGGTATACTACTAATTCCGCGACCATTTACTATGACATCGAAGACGGCGATGCGGAAGAGCTGGGCTTCGGTGATGTAGATAAAGATGATCCGGTATTAGTAATCATTGACAGTGTCACTAAACTTGTTAAAGCGGTCATCTTCAAGGGCGATAAGTAAAGCAAAAATGTAATCGCCAGTAAGCTAAGGCATCCAACCCTCTGGGGTTGGATGCCTTTTTTATGTGCTGAACCGGCTAGATTATTAATGGCAGAGATTGAAGAAATGATAAATATTCCCGGGACTGCAAAAAACGTCCAGAAAATTTAACGAAAAAAAGTAGCGGAGGATTAAAAAACAGAAAATGTAACTGAACTAAAAGGAATTAGGCAATAATATGCGAATCCTAATTATGGAGAAAAAATCTACCATAAATATGGAGGGCGTATGAAAAAAACTAAAAAAAATGCTATGGCGCGGGTGTGGCTCCTCTTTTTATTCTGCTTATTCTGCCTCTGCTGCTTATTACTTTTGCAACGTCCAGCGGCTGCCTCAAATGAAATCACCCATTATACACTTAACAATCCTGATGTCTGTATGGCAATTAAAAAAGGTCTCATTGACGGCGAGCCGACGGGCTCATTAGAGCTTGACCGTAGCCCCACGCGGGCGGAGATGGTTAAAATGCTGCTCGCTGCCCTGGGATACAAAGAAATACCGCATTATACAGCGTTCGCATTTCAGGATCTGGACAATCATTGGAGCCGTGACCTGGTTCAGCTTGTCTGGGAACTGGGCCTCGTCAAAGGAGATGGCAGTGGCTGTTTTGCGCCCGACCGCCCGGTGTCTTCAAAGGAAGCCATCCTACTTTTCGACCGCGCCCGCATGCTGCTGGGTATACCGGCCGAGCGACAAACGCAGAATAGCGGGGCAAAATCTGATGCAGGAAGATTATCAGTATATACACGGTTAAATGCCGTGGCTGACCTTCTTGCTTTGCTTGAGGAAAGTGGGCAGAAGTATGATGTATTCGGCACAGTCGTTGACCTTAATTTTGAGCAGAGGGAAATCCAGTTAAGAATCGGTGATGTATCCCAGTATTTTCAACTGGCACCTGAGGTTGTGCTTGAAAAAGATCATGCTTTTATGCCGTTTGATAAATGGCTGGTTAATCATTCCGTGTATGTATTGCTGAATGATAAAGGCCAGATCACATATATTGAGGTGGCACGGTCCAGAGAGTTGCCACTCAAAATTGTGGAAGATGCGAAGATAAATTTGACCCTTAAAGATAATCAAAGTGAAAATGATCAAAACGCACAAAATAATGGCGTACAGGTTGTCCCGGTAGATGATCCGGAGCAGACGGAAGCGGAAGGGATGACTATAAAGGCTCTGGAGGGTAATTTCCCCCTTGGCGAGCCGCGGCCGCTGGCCGCCCCGGACAGGCAGCCGGCGCTGAGTCTGCAGGTGACCAGGCGTGAAATAAATCAGCCGGCTTTTACGGCTCTGACCGGGGCGGACGGCCAGGGGCAGGTAATCGCGATCATTGATTCAGGGGTTGACCCGGGCCATCCTGACCTGCAGTTTACCACCAGCGGGGAGAGAAAAATTGTTCAGTTTATTGATATTACCGATGAAGGATATGTGCCCACCCGGGGCAGAGCCATGGTCGAAAATGGTGTGATTAAAATTCATAATGATGCGTATAAAATAGATCTCGATAACGCTTATTCCGATGTCTTATATTATGGCTATGTCATGGAGAACCACAGCCGGGCCGATGATGTCAGCGGGATCGATTTCAACCTGGACGGTGATCAAAATGATGCGTTTCTGGCTGTTGTTGTGGCTAGGCGGAGTACTGGCTCCTATTATACCGTGATCATTGATACGGACGGCGACAGGGATCTGACCGATGAACAGCCGTTAATCTCGTTTAATGCGGGAGGAACCTATGCCAGCTTCAGCAGCAACCGGCCGGAGAAGAAATTCAATTTTGTTGTTACTGAAATTGACCGGGAAGGCCGCTGGTTCAAAATAGGATTCGATGCCAATGACCACGGCACCCATGTCGCCGGGATTGCCGCTGCCAATGGGCAAATTCAGGGGGTTGCACCTGGAGCCAGAATTATGGTGATAAAGGCTGTGCCGGCCAACGGACGGGCAAAATTGAGTGCCGTGACCAAGGCGATGTGGTATGCGGGAGAAAACGGTGCCGACATTGTCAGCCTGAGCCTCGGCATGTACACCATTAAAAAAGATACCGTGAGTGATCTGGCGCAGACGGTGAATGAAATAACCGCACAGCATGGGACAATCTTCACAATCGCGGTCGGCAACCGGGGGCCGGGCCTCGGGACGGTGGCAACACCTGCCGATGCAGATGCTGCCATTAGTGTTGGCGCTTATATTTCCCCGCGGATGTGGCGGACAGACTACGGATGGGAGACGGTTCAGGATAGCGTTTGGTTTTTCAGTTCGATGGGCCCCCGGTATGACGGATATTCTGTGCCCTATGTGGTGGCTCCCGGCAGTGCCATCTCGACGGTACCGCTCTGGAAAGGGCGTCCGTACGGATTGCTGGAAGGCACAAGCATGGCCGCACCACATGTGGCGGGAGGCGTTGCCCTGTTATTGGATGCGGCCGAACGGGCAGGGAAAAAAGTTACTCCCCCACAGATAAAAAGTGCCCTTGGTCAGGGGGCGCGGGAATTGCCAAATCTCGAGCCGGTAGAGCAGGGGCACGGCGTGATCGACTTGGCGAAGTCGTGGGATTGTCTCAATCTGCCGCCCGCCACAGATAAGATCGACTACAGTATCCATCTGCTGAACAATCCGGATGGCAAATCTATTTATGAACGTGGTTTGCTTCCCGGTCGTTTGACCATGACAGTTTCGAATCATACTGACACGAACATTCCCATCCAATGGAAAACTGACGAAGACTGGCTGGCGACAAATCTGGCCCAAAGTGCTGTTAGCGCGAATAGTTCAAGAAAAGTCGAACTGAAGCTAGATCATCTGGAACAGCCTGGCTTATACAGCGGATACTTGTTCGGAGAAAACGCGGCGACCGGAAACCGGGAAATTGAGTTTTTAACCACCGTGATTGTGCCACATAAACTGGATAAGAGCAATGACTGTACCTTTAGAACCTCGGAAACCCTGGGGGCGGGACAATTCAAGCGGTATTACTTCGTGGTGCCTCCCGGGACAGCCAAACTGAAGGCAACCCTGAGCGTGCCGCAAGATGATGACGGAAATTATCTAGGACGAGCCAGGCTGCACATCATTGACCCGGCAGGCAACCAGAAAATCATGACCGACTATGCCGGGTTTGGCCCGCCAGACACCGTGATCAGAAACCAGATCGGAGCGGAGATCAATCAACCGAAAGCGGGGATCTGGGAGGTGGTGGTGTACAGTTCGGCCACGCTCAGCCTTTATGGTAAGACAGAAAGCCAATACTATTTTGTTTGCAATCTGGTTGGAGCCGGCGAGTCAGGTGCAGCCCCGCCGCGGTCCAAAAGTGAGGACAAAAATGAGGAGAAGAGAGACTGGTATGTCAGCGTCGTACCCAGGGAGATTATCCCGGGTGAGCCGACAACGTTTACACTGCAGGTGCGGGACAAAAGCACGAACCTACCGGTTGCCGGTTTTGCAGTGATAAACGACCGGTTGTATGAACTCAATCAAGGTAAAGCTGAATTCAGGATAGTGCCGGATAGAGATAAGACGAAGATCCGTGTATCAGTATTAAGAGAAAATCTATAATTCCTGAATTCATGCTATTAGAGACCCTGTGCTGTCCGGGGTCTCTGGTTCATTTAAAGCAGTAAATGTGCAGTTAATTGATTGACACAAGTTTATGTTCAGGGCAATTTTTGAAGACCGTTCAGCAGAATTAACTTTGTTTCCAGAATTGTAATGAGTTTCTGTCATTCTCGGGAAGGAAATTCACGATTGTTATCGAAAGATAAAAAACTATGTACAGCATTAACATATCAAACTGGGGAGAACCTGTCGCATGTCAAAGCCAGCTTCTGAAAAAACCCAAATAAGCATGCCGGAAAAGAATATACTACCGCAAAATAAATCCCGTAATTTTATCGTATCTAATCTTGGAACAATCTTGATCGTTATCCTGATGGTGCTTCTATTCTATCCACCATATTTCCGCGGCCTGTTCTTTTCTTCGGAAATGCTGCCCAGCCAGATTATCACGGGGCTGCTTTTGGCTGTCGTTATGGCGGGTAAATTTCACCGACGGGAGTTTACTTTTCTGGTGCACCCGCTGGATTTTGCTGTCCTGGCGTATGCCATGGCCTACACCCTGTCGGTTACTGCGGCGGCCAGTCTTCCGGAGGCTATAAAAGGGATGCTGCGGGCAATAGATTACCTGGCGATCTACTGGTTGGTTGTCGAATTGATCAGAAACAGGTTCCTTGTGCGCCTTGCTCTCAATGTGCTTTATCTCAGCGCTGTTGGTGTGGCTTTGGTGGGAATCGGCGTGGCGATAGGTTACATCCACTACCCCGGTGCGGTAGTGAATGGCAGAATTTATTCAACTCTTCAATATCCCAATATTTCAGCTGCCTATCTGGCGGCGGTCAGCCTGCTGGGATTTACCTCATGGCAGGGACAAACGAAGGTATACTTCCGTATGGTGTATGCGGTTGGCAACCTGCTGCTGATCGCCGTAAGTTTGTCCGCCCTCTCCAAAGGGGGGTGGCTGGTCCTCCTGCTGGGTCTGGTTCTTCTGCTGGCCGGTTTGCCGATAAAGCATTGGCCGCGATTGTTATTTAATGTGGTTTTGGTAGTTGTGGCATCTATAATTGTTTCTAAGGGTCTTCTGACAGCGGCGCAGGGGACAAGCAGTGCTATTTGGCGGCCGCTCCTGGGAGGAGCGCTGATTGTAATATCAGGGGAACTGCTAGCCACGGGCATGGAAATCATGCTGGCCAGGTTTGCCCAGGATAAAGCCAATTATGTTAAGCCTGCCATAATATGCTTAATCCTGGTGATTATCGTTAGCGGCGGTATCATCGCGTCTGATCACAGTATGCGTCAACGGGTTTTACCGCAAGCGTTTGTTGACCGCTTGTCATCGTTCACAGCGGAGGACCAGAGCTTTGTCACCCGCCATGATTTTACCGCGATTGCCTGGGAGATCGTCAAGGATCACCCGGTACTGGGAACGGGAGCAGGCGGCTGGAATGCTCTTTACCACCGCTATCAGGACTACCTGTATTATACAACAGAAGTCCACAACCACTTCATGCAGGTCTGGGTCGAAGCGGGGACATTCGGATTTATTGCATTTCTGGCCATGTGGGCGACCCTGTTGTATACCCTCTGGCTCCTGAGACGTGTACTAGCAGCAGCGAGTGGCGATTGGCTTAGTGTGTGGGGAATGGGGGTGGCGGCGCTGGCCATCGGGGCCCACAGCGCGATTGACTTTACCCTGTCCCTGCCGGCTATGTGCCTTTTCCTTTGGAGTCTGCTTGGTCTTATCCGAGCCAGCCACTTAATGATTTTGGCAGAGTCAGCTGCCGGAGAACAGAGAAAAATAAGCGGCCTTTCCCTGAAGTTTCGGAACCGAATTATTAATGTAACATTAGGTTTAGTAGTGGCATTGTTTCTTCTCATCCCTTCAGCATCGCTTTACGCGGCTGAGCGCAGCGCCAAAGCCGGGGCTGAGGCATTTCAGGAAAAAGATTTTAAACAAGCGGCTGATAGCTTTGCCCGGGCAGTCCAATTCGACCCCTTTACCGCCAGCTATCGTCTGGATCTGGCCCAGATGACATACATTTTAAATGCTGGAAAGAAAGATAAAGCTAAGATTGACGAGATCGTAAAACAATTAGAAAAGGCTGAACAGTTAGAGCCAAACAATCTTAAGGTGCAATCAAAGCTCCTTAATCTTTATTCGGAGATTGGTCGTGGTGATAAGACCCTGATTGTCGCTGAGCGGTTGGTTCAGATTAATCCGCTGGATATTGGCGCATATGAGGCGCTGGGCAAAGTATATGTTTCTGCCGGACGGTATTTCCTGGAGCAGAAGGCGGAGAAAAAGGCCAGGCCCTATTTCGAACGGGCATACAATCTCCCAACCGAGATCAAGAAAAAAGCCGACGCCGTACCGCCAGACCGCTTGAAGTTCTGGGTTGGTCCGAAGCTTGAGGTTACGCCAGAGATCACGCTGCTGGCCGGTCAAGCGGCGTATTTAAAGGAAGATTTTCCAGCGGCAGTGGGACATCTGCAGGCAGCGCTGGCCAAACCTGAACTTAAGCAAGAAATTCTTCCCTGGCTAGCGGCAACGTACCAGGTGATGGGGGAAGAGGGGCAGGCCGCTGCTCTGCTTGGGGAAATGGGAAAAGCTGGCTCGGCAGCGGAAAAAGAGTACCGGAGATTGCTTAGCCTCAAAGGACGATGACAACTGGCGAGGGTAAAAAAATTGACTGAACGAAAAGTTTTACAGGTGATTACCCTGTCCGAAGTTGGCGGAGCGCAGAAAGTCGTTTACGAAATCGCCAAAGGGTTATGTGACGAGTTTGAGATGAGTGTCGCTTGTTCCCCGGGTGGAGAACTGATCAACTGGCTCACTGAACTTTACCCGAAGGTCAAAGTCTACCCGATTCCCCGGCTCCGACGGGAGATCGAGCCTATTAACGACCTGGCGGCCTTAATGCAGTTATATCGCTTGATGGCCCGAGAACGATTCGATGTGGTGCACTGCCACAGTTCAAAGGCGGGTGTGCTGGGTCGCTTGGCAGCCAGCATGTTTAGACAAGCCAAAGTTATCTATACCGTACACGGCTGGGGTGCCAATGCACCAGGCGCGACAACCCGACAGCGCGCGGTTGCGCAAATCGAATCCGCGATGAGCCGGCTGACCGACTATATGGTTTATGTCTGCCAGGCTGACCAGGTGAGGGCGCGGGAGTTGGGGATTGTGCCCCGACGCAGCGAACGGGTGATTTACAACGGAATTCAAGAATTTGTGCCGGTACGGGGAAAATTGCGGACTGAGCTTGGGCTGGATGAGCAGGAAACGATCATTGGAACAGTAAGCCGTTTAGCCCCGCCCAAGGATGTAATGATGTTTTTGCGGGTGGCGAAGGCTGTTCGTGATAAAATGGGGGCCGCACCGTGGCCGGCCCGTTTTGTGGTGGTTGGCGATGGCTCCATGCGCAGAGAAGGTGAGGAATTTGTTAATAGTACTAAATTAGATAATATCGTTAGTTTTCTTGGGAACAGACATGATGTGAACGAGATAATTGGCGATTTTGATATTTTTGCTCTCTTCTCCCGGTGGGAAGGTTTACCGATCAGTATCCTGGAAGCGATGATGGCGGGGAAACCAGTGGTGGCCTCCAATGTCGGGGGTATCCGAGAGTTGATTGTTGATGGAGAGAATGGCTATCTCGTAGATCGGCATGCGCCGGCGCAGGTGGCGGATCTGCTGTTTACCCTGGTGGCCGACCCATCCCGCCGCATGGCGATGGGAACGCGGGGCCGGGATCGAGCTATGACCAGGTTCACAGTCAGGCGGATGCTGGAGGAATACGCCTCGTTGTACAGGTCTGATTAAGTATAACCTGATTATATATTTGAGAAATAGGGTGAGCCGATGGAACCCCGTAAACGAATGTGGTTTTATATACCGATGCTCGTAATAGGTGACCAGATTGCCCTGCAAGGTTCATTTGTTCTGGCCTTTTTACTGCGTTTTTCCGGGGCCATACCTGAATATAATTTTGGGCCGTATCTTAATCTGGCTCCCTGGATTCTGGGGATATTTATTGCTTATGCGTTTGTGTATGAACTGTATTCCGTCAGGGTGCGCCGCTGGGCAGACGAGTTTTCCGCGATTATCTGTGTCGTTTTCTTAACAGTCTTGAGTTCGCTCGGGCTATCCTACATGTCGGGTCACTTTGCTTTCCCGCGGACGGTTTTTGCTATTGCCACGGTACTGCAATTGTTGACGCTCTCGTTTTGGCGCTATTTTATCCGTCGGTGGTATATCCGGCAGGTCGGACACCAGCGGATTCTGGTGGTGGGGACAGGCCGCAGTGCGCTTGAACTGGCGGAGAAACTGCGGATACACGGTCGCGGGTTGGGGAAGGTAATTGGTGTTGTAGTTGAAGAAGTACCTGGCAATGACCGGACGGCGGAAATTCATCTGGAAGCCGGGGCGGAGAGTCAAGATTCAGGGAAGCTGCCGGTACTTGGCTGCTGGAAAGATATCGAGACAATAGTCGAGGCCCAGCAGCCAGACGCCATTATGCTCTGCGCGGACCTGAATGAAGAAACCAGGGCGGACATCGTCTGTCGGTGTGTCCGATTTGAGGCGTCTATTCTAGTTATCCCCAGTGTTTATGACATCTTGCTCGCGAAATCGCGGCTGTCGCAGTTTGATGATACACCGTTGTGTGAAATCCAGGGACCGGTGATGGCCAGTAAGTGGGCCCCGGTGAAGCGGTTGTTTGACATCATCTGTTCTTTGGTTATTCTGATCGTTACCTTACCGCTTATGCTGATCGTCGCTTTCGCCATTAAGATTGATACGCCAGGACCAGTACTATACCAGCAGAAGAGGCTAACCGAAGGCGGGCGCGAGTTTATCCTGTACAAATTCCGCACGATGGTCCAGGGGGCAGAAGCGGAGACGGGACCGGTTTTAGCGCAGGAAGACGACCCGCGGATTACCCGGGTAGGCCGGCTCTTGCGGGCAACCCGACTTGATGAACTGCCGCAGATGATCAATGTCCTGCGGGGCGACATCAGCCTCATCGGACCGCGCCCCGAGCGGCCATACTTTGTGCGCCAGCACCTGGTGGAGATACCCGGCTACGCCCACCGCCTGCAGGTAAAAAGTGGGGTGACCGGTTTAGCGCAGATCGCGGGCCGCTATAGCACCTCCACGGAAAATAAGCTCCTGTTCGACCTGATTTATGCCCGTTCCTGCTCGCCAGCGTTGGACGTATATATTCTCCTGCACACGCTGAAGGTGATGATGCAAAGGGACCGGGCGGGTTGATTAAATGTTGATTAAAAAGGAAGGATGAGGGTAGTGCATGAAAACAATCCTGGTCACCGGGGGGGCTGGCTTCATCGGCAGCAACTTCGTACGCATGGTTATTGCCTCGCGCTGGGCGAGAATCGTAAATCTGGACAAGCTGACGTATGCGGGTAATTTAGATTCATTGGCCGAGGTCCTGCCAGACCCGAACCATATTTTTATACGTGGAAGTATTGATGATCAAAACCTGGTTAATGAAATATTTGCTAAATATCACCCCAGTGCCGTTGTCAATTTCGCCGCAGAATCCCACGTTGACCGTTCGATCGATGGTCCGGCAGAATTTATTCAGACCAATATTGTGGGTACGTTCGTACTACTTGAAGCCGCAAGAAGATATTGGAATAATTTAAACACCGAAGAACGTGAGGAGTTTCGATTTCTGCACGTTTCTACCGATGAAGTCTACGGTTCACTCGGTCCAACCGGGTACTTTACGGAAGAGACCCGGTATGCTCCGAATTCACCTTATTCGGCATCAAAGGCAGCCTCGGACCACCTTGTCCGAGCTTACCACCATACATATGGTTTGCCGACATTGACGACAAACTGTTCGAACAACTATGGCCCATACCAGTTTCCGGAGAAGCTGATTCCTTTAATGATCTTGAATGCTATCGAAGGGAAACAATTGCCAGTCTACGGAGATGGCAGAAACATTCGGGATTGGCTTTTTGTTGAAGACCATTGTCGGGCGATATTAACCGTCTTGACAAAAGGTTGTCCTGGTGAAGTCTACAATATTGGCGGCAATAATGAAAAAACAAATCTCGAAGTTGTCTATGCTATTTGTGACATTTTAGATGAAATAAACCCGCGCCAGGACGGCAGTTCTTACCGGGAACAGATTACCTTTGTTCAGGATCGTCCCGGGCATGATCGACGGTATGCTATTGATGCAAGTAAAATCAAGCGGGAATTGGGATGGGAACCATTAGAAGATTTTCATAGCGGTTTAAGAAAAACCGTTGAATGGTATCTGGGAAACCGGGTCTGGTGTCAGCGTGTATGTGATGGCAGTTATCATCGCGACCGCCTTGGTCTGGGAAGGAATGGAAAATAAAATAGGGGGAATGGGTTCGTGATCAAAAAGGGAATTATCTTGGCTGGTGGAGCAGGAACGCGCCTTTATCCATTAACCAAAGTGGTTAGCAAGCAACTTATGCCGATTTATGATAAGCCGATGATCTATTACCCGCTCTGCACATTGATGCTGGCCGGGATTACAGATATACTGATAATAACAACACCTGAGGATCAGCATTTGTTTAAGGGTTTGCTAGGTAATGGGACCCAATGGGGGATAAACATTCAATATGCGGTCCAGCCGAGCCCGGATGGATTGGCCCAAGCATTTATTATCGGAAGTGATTTTATCGGAACTGATCCTTGTGCTTTAATTTTGGGGGATAATATTTTTTACGGGCATAATCTGACAACACAATTACGCCAGGCGGTATGTTATGAGCATGGGGCGACAGTATTTGCCTATTGGGTTAAAGACCCGGAGCGTTATGGGGTAGTTGAGTTCGACGAGGCAGGTCGGGCGATCAGTATCGAAGAAAAGCCGGCGAATCCAAAATCGAATTATGCGGTGACCGGCCTGTATTTTTACGATAATCAAGTGGTTGAGCTGGCCAGAAGCCTGAAACCGTCAGCTCGCGGAGAACTGGAGATAACGGACCTTAACCGCCTATATTTAGAAAAAGGCCAGCTAAGGGTAGTTAAGCTAGGGCGGGGTTATGCCTGGCTGGATACGGGGACGCATGAAGCTTTATTGCAGGCAGCGGATTTTATTGCGACTATTGAACAACGCCAGGGATTAAAAGTGGCTTGTCCAGAAGAGATTGCTTACCGAATGGGACTTATCACGGCCGAGCAAGTATTGAAGTTGGCAGACCCGTTGAAGAAAAATGGCTATGGTGAATATTTAATTCGTTTAGTGTATGGAGGTAAAACCGTTGAAAATATATAAGACAAATCTGCCTGGTGTAGTTATTATCGAACCGCAAGTATTTACAGATCACCGGGGATTTTTTCTGGAGACCTGGAATCAGAAAAGATATGCAGAAGCTGGCTTGCCCGAAACCTTTGTACAAGATAATCTTTCATTCTCTATCAAAGGAGTTTTGCGCGGATTACATTTCCAGTACCCGCATGGTCAGGGTAAACTTGTCTATGTTTTACAGGGCGAGGTTTATGATGTCGCAGTCGATATCCGGGTAGGTTCGCCAACCTTTGGCCAGTGGGTGGGGGTTAACCTCTCGGCGCAAAACAATCGGCAGCTCTATATACCCGAGGGTTTTGCGCACGGCTTTTGCGTGCTCAGTGATTGGGCCATGTTTGCTTATAAATGTACGGATTTTTATAACCCCAGCACTGAGGGTGGGGTCCTCTGGAACGATCCGGAGATAGGCATCGAATGGCCGGTTAACGAGCCCATATTGTCAGAGAAGGATCGGCAGTATCCACGGCTGGAGGAAATCTCTCCAGACCGTTTACCTCAATATAGAGGAGAACGCGGATGAACAGCAACGAGCAGCGACCAATAATCTTGCTTATTGGCAATAAAGGGCAAATTGGGTGGGAATTACAGCGCACGCTAATCTTGCTGGGTAAAGTGGTGGCTATTGATTTTCCCCAACTTGATCTGGCTGACCCGGATCAGATTCGGTCACGGGTGCGTGAGATAAAGCCCCACGTGATCATTAATGCGGCTGCTTACGCCGCGGTGGACCAGGCTGAGAAAGAAGCAGACAAAGCCATGCAGGTCAATGGGATTGCCCCAGGGATCCTTGCCGAGGAAGCAAAGCGCCTGTCGGCTTCGTTTGTTCACTATTCGACGGATTATGTTTTTGATGGGAATAGAGCGCATCCATACACAGAAGAAGATGAACCGAATCCACTCAATGTGTATGGAAAGACCAAATTAGCCGGGGAACACGCGATCCAGGCAGTTGATGGCGCATATCTAATTTTGCGGACCAGTTGGGTTTATGGGAAGCGGGGCAATAATTTCTTATTAACCATATTGAGATTGGCTCGGGAACGTGACGAAATACGGGTTGTAAACGACCAGATTGGCGCTCCGACCTGGTGCCGATTGGTGGCCGAAGGTACAGCGCAGATCTTAGCCCAAACAAGGCTTAATCTTCACGATGTGAAAGGCGTGTACCACATCACTTCCCAGGGAGAAACAAGTTGGTACGGTTTCGCCAGTCAGATTGTGGAAAAAGCTTTTGACCCGGCTAACAGACGGCCCAGAGTAATACCGATCGCCTCCCGCGATTATCCCGCGCTGGCTACACGCCCTAAATATTCGGTGCTGTCCACCGCTAAGCTGCAGCGTATCTTCAATATACAATTACCAAACTGGTCGATAGGTCTTGAAATGGTTTTTGATGGCTAAAGTTTAAAAATTTTTCAGTAAGGATGACATAAATGAGCTTGATATGGCAGCGGTTTAAGGAAATATATCAATACCGGGAAATGTTAAGAAACCTGGTGGCCAAAGAATTACAGGCCCGTTATAAGGGCTCGGTCTTGGGGTTCTTGTGGACCTTCTTTAACCCACTATTGATGCTAATTGTTTACAGCCTGGTGTTCTCTTATGTCATGCGCATGAATATTGAGAACTACACTATGTTCCTGTTCGTGGCCCTTTTGCCATGGAACTATTTGGCAAACTCTGTGCTGCAAGGGGCCTCGAGCCTGGTGCAAAACGCCGGACTGGTCAAGAAGGTTTATTTTCCTCGGGAAGTGCTGCCCCTGGCGATCTTATGTACTAATCTGGTTAATTATGTTTTGAGCCTATTTATATTGATTCCGGCCTTGTTGGTTTTCAAAGTAAAAATTACCATGACAGTTATGGCTTTCCCAGCGGTCCTTATAGTGGAGACAGTTTTTGTCGCTGGTTTGGTGTTATTAGTTGCGGTCGCTAATGTTTACTTTCGCGATCTCGAGCACATCACGGGAGTGTTCATGAGTGCGTGGTTTTTTCTCACCCCCGTATTATACCCGACAAGTCTGGTGCCGGAAGAGGTAAGAAGTATTTTTACCTTGAACCCAGTGGCACCGTTGATGGAAGCATATCGGGATATTTTCTTTTATGGTAACTGGCCCGATTGGGCCAGTCTTGGGCGCTTGGGCATAGAAAGCTTGATTCTTTTTGTGATTAGCCTGGTTGTTTTTGATCGGCTTCAACGTTCAGTGGCAGAAGAAATATAGCATATGGGGGAGCAGACGTGGTAGCAGTTGAAATACATGGGGTGTGGAAGAAATTTCGTCTATATCACGATAAGGCCGTTAGCTTGAAAGAACGATTGATTTATTGGAACCGGCAGAAAAGCGAAGACTATTGGGCCTTAAAGGATGTTACTCTATCCATCCCGAAGGGGACAACCGTTGGTCTGATCGGGCGAAACGGCTCCGGCAAGAGTACATTGTTGAAAATAATTAGCCGCATACTTTATCCGACTATAGGCGAGGTCAGGGTCAATGGACGGGTCTCAACGCTGTTAGAACTGGGCGCGGGCTTTCACCCTGATTTTACTGGCCGGGAGAATATATTTTTAAACGCTTCAATCCTGGGATTGTCTCACCGAGAAACCAGAGAACGGATGAAAGACATTATTGATTTTGCGGAGCTGGGCGATTTTATAGACAACCCGGTCCGCAACTATTCTTCCGGCATGTACATGCGCTTGGGTTTTGCGGTGGCGGTTCATGTTGAGCCAGAGATTTTGTTAATTGACGAGGTGCTGGCCGTGGGGGATATGGCTTTTCAGGAGAAATGTCTGGCCAAAATTCGGGAGTTACAGAAGCGTGGGACAACCATTATTTTTGTAACCCATGTCCCTAAACAGGTAGAGGAACTTTGTGTTCAAGCCGTTTGGCTTGAACAGGGTAAGATCAGGATGCTGGGGCCGGCCAAAGAGGTGGCACAAGCGTATGGTAAATTTTTCGGAGCGGGGAATTAAAGGGGTTGTGATCCTGGCTGCGGTAGATTGGAATTTCTTGCGGCAACGGGTCCACCATTTTGCCACGAGCATGGCGCAGACGGGGTTAAAAGTTTTATTCATAGAGAATACCGCTGTAAGATCTCCGAAACTAGGCGACCTGCCACGCATTATACAACGGCTACGAATTATTTTCTCCTCCCAGATTGATTACGGTGGCGAACCAGTACCGAAAAATCTGACTATTTACTCACCATTAGCTGCACCATGGCCGTATAAAGATGCGGCTGTAGCTTGGAATCACTGGCTTTTATACCGTAAGGTGCGGAGATTTTTGATGGAGGAAAAACTGCGGCCAGAGGAAGTGTTGTTGTATACATACTTAGCAACGCCGTTGGTGTTACGCTTGATAGAGGATTATCCCTGGGCACGGGTTGTATATGATGTGGTGAGTGACCCGAAACAGGTGGAACCACGGCTTGCGCCTTTTGAGGAGCAGCTTTTGCGACGGGCTAACATAACGCTTTTCGCTTCTGCCACTCTTTTGGAACAATACCATGTTCATACTAAAAACCCGGTTCTGTTCCGTGACGGTTTCAGCACGGAACTCCTGGATGCCGAAATCGAAATACCTCCTGATGTAGCTAAGCTGCCACGACCACGTCTGCTGTATATAGGTGGAATTAATCGGAAGCTATGGGTGGAAGCCATCGAGGCGCTATGTGAGGCGGTTCCCCATGGTTCTATTATTTTGATGGGTCCAGTGGCTTATGATGAGGTAGAACTGCCAAAATTACCCAACCTGTACCTTCTACCGCCGCGCCAGCGGTACATTGAGCTAGCTGGGGTCCTGCGAGCTGCAGATGTTGGGCTCATTCCGTACAGACCTGACCCTTACGCGAGCGCTATGCACCCAGCTAAGCTTAATGAATACCTGGTCTTCGGCTTGCCGGTAGTGGCTACAGCTACGGTGGAGCTTAAGAGACTTGCTACAGAGATGCCGGATAGGATTCTTTATTTGGCAGATTCACCCGAAAAGTTTTCCAAAATAACACTTAATGTGTTGAGTAGTAATTTCGATGAAGTACGAAGAATATGTCGGGAAATAACACTTGAGAATACCTGGTTGCAACGCTTACACGAATTGATGAACATCATAGTTTAAGGATGGTGAACAGAAATTGTCCAACAGCGATCTTACGCATAGAATCAACTTGTCTCAATCCAATCAAAGGTCACTTATTGACTGGACAGGGGAACGTTATGTGCCATGGGTAGATCTTGGCACTCCAGAGATACATTATGAGCACTTGCACCGCTATTATTTTGCTTCTCAATTTATTGAGGGTAAAAAAGTTTTGGATCTGGCGTTTGGTGAGGGATATGGTTGCGCTATTATGGCGGAAAAGGCGGCCGATGTTACAGGAGTGGAGCTAGACGAAAAGGCTGTTAAACATGCATCTAGCAGGTATCCATTACCTAATGTCAAATTTATCAAGGGTTCAATTACCGAAGTTCCTATACGGGGAGAGAAAATTTTTGATGTCATAACCTGTTTCGAGGCCATCGAGCACATCGAGGAGCACGAAAAATTGTTGGCGGAAGTTAAACGGCTCCTGAAAGAAGATGGATTATTCATTATTAGCAGTCCCAACAAGTTAACGTATAGCGACGAGACTGCTTACAAAAATCCTTACCACGTGAAAGAACTATATTTTGATGAGTTTCGGGAATTACTCACAAAATACTTTCCTTATGTTTTTTTCCTCGGACAGAAAGTTTTCCCGGTTTCGAGCATCTGGCCGCTTGGAATAGGGGAAGGTTCTCTAGCAGAGGTTTGTGTACGCAAGGTTGATACTGGTTTTATCCGGGTCGGAGTTCAGGACAAAGTCCCGCTTTATTTGATTGCCATCGCCTCAGAACAACAGTTGCCTGAAGGGGTTAGGTTATCGACGCTTACCGACGTGTCTGAAGAATTATTTGGTCGGTTGCACCGAATGATTGACGAACGGGAGCACTTATTGGCTGAAAGGGAGCAAGAGTTTTTTATTGAAAGGGAAACATTGAGGGCTCAAATAGCTGAAAAAGAACAAAGCATTTTACAATTAGAAAAAAATCTCACAAATTTGAAAAACCTTCTGTCTATAAAGGAAAAAGAATTCATGCAGGAAAAGGAAAGTCAAGAAAATCAGATAGCAGAAAAGGAACGAACAATTGCACAGCTCGAAGAGAATCTCAGTCAATTGAGAAGACATCTTGCGGAAAGAGATATCGAAATACGCTTGATATACAGTTCCCTTGGGTGGCGTTTTATTCAACAATATCGCAGAATTATGGATGGGATTTTTCCTCCGCTCAGTAGTCGTCGTAGATTCTACGAGTTGGCTCAAAAAGCCTTAAAAATAGCCCTAACAGAGGGGCCATTTGCTTTGGGACGGAAAGCTACTCGTAAGGTGACTCGGTATTTCTCAGCTTGGCACGGTCGCTCACAATCGGTTTTAGCAAATCTTAAGATGGGTGATGCGATCCTGGTTGATATTGCCAATGTCAGTCCTTTCACAGGTATTCAACCTGGAAGAATAGCTGTTCATGCCCATATATTTTATCCAGATCTTATTGAGGAAATTGCAAAATATTTGAGCAACATCCCATTCACATATGATCTTTTCATTTCAGTTCCAGATGAATCTGCTAAATTTAGGTGTGAACGTATATTATCCTCTTTGCGGCGAATAAATCTACTCATAGTCCGCATCGTAGAAAATCGTGGCCGGGATATAGCACCGATGTTTTGTGAGTTTGGTTCTTTTTTGAGGTGCTATGATTTTATTGCCCACATTCATACAAAAAAATCTCTTTACAATTCAGGCGCCACAGAGGGGTGGCGAGAGTATCTGCTTGAGGGTCTTCTTGGCAATGAAGATAAGATTAAGCGGATTTTTTTCCTCTTAGCCAACTCGGAGAAAATAGGAATTGTTTACCCACAAAACTATTATCATGTTCCTTATGTTGCGAATACGTGGTTAGCCAATCGATCGCTAGGGTATGCAATGTGCCATCGCATTGGCTTAGTCAACATACCGGATGGATATTTTCATTTCCCAGTGGGTTCTATGTTTTGGGCGAGGGTTGAAGCTCTCCTCCCTCTATTTGATGCAGGAATAACCCTGTACGAATTTCCAGAAGAAACAGGACAAACAGACGGGACTTTGGCCCACTGTCTAGAACGCATGTTGGGGCTGAGCGTATGTAAGGCAGGATATCGTCTGGCAGTTCTGCTTGACCACCAATTTCCGAGTTGGTCACCATGGCGCTTTGAACAATATCTCTCCAGGACAATAGATGATGTTCAGGCTAAGATCGCTACGCCAGAGATTCGAGTCATAGCTTTTGATATCTTCGATACATTGTTGGTGCGCCCATTACTTAATCCGGAAAGTATAAAGAAGATTGTTGCTCATCGAATTGGAGGGGAAGTTGGGAAACTTTACATACATGTACGACATAAGTCAGAGGAGCGAGCACGTGAGCATGTTGGTAAGGATGTAGGCTTAGATTTAATATATAAGGAACTAGCCGATCTTACGGAACTTCCTGATCCAGAAGTCAAACGCATACTTGAGTTAGAAAAAACCATTGAACGAGCGGCTGTTGCTCCTCGCCCTGATATTATCTCGATATTTAATTTTGCAGTCTCTACTGGTAAATGTGTAGTATTAATAAGTGACATGTATTTATCAAAGTCTACAATAGAATCAATGTTATTAGCGCATGGAATAGCAGGATGGAATGATTTCTATCTTTCTTCAGAGATTGGACTGCGCAAAGATACAGGTGATCTCTATCGAGTTCTATTAAATAAGGAAGGAGTGTCGCCTAATGAAGTACTTGTGATTGGTGACAATGAACGCTCTGACTGGCAAATCCCCTTTGATTTGGGATTTCAGACCTTGCATGTTTTACGACCAGTTGAACTAGCTCGGTCATTACCACGATTAGGAACACTTGTCGAAGATACTCTAAGAACAAACGACTTAAACGGAGAAATTGCGCTTGGACTCATAGTAAAACGCAATTTCACACCCCTGTTCTACCCTAAGTTTGATCATACTAGTTTATTCTTACCGAATCCTGAGGCCATAGGTTATTCTGTTGTTGGACCGGTAGTGCTTTCTTTTGTTCAATGGCTAGCAGAGAAAGCCACACAGAGCAACATAGAGCGTCTTTTTTTCCTATCGCGAGAAGGAAAACTATTGAAGGAAGTCTATGATCGTTGGAGTCAGGTTATAACTCAACCAGTGCCATCAGAATATCTTGAAGTTTCTCGACGGGCCGTAACGGTTCCTGCTATTGAAAATCTTGATGATATTTATAACATAGCCAAAGTTACGTTCTTCCCCAATAAACTTGAATTGTTCCTTTTTGAACGCTATGGGCTAACTCTTAGCCAAGACGATCTTAGTACGCTTTATAATGAAAGGTTATGGTCACAAAATAGATTTGTAGAAGTTATTGATGGGGAAATTAATCATCTTAAACCACTCCTAAATGCACTTGCTGACAGGATCATCTCTATAGCAAACAAGGAACGTTTCGCAGCTCTAATGTATTTCGAACAAATGAGATTAGGACAAGAAAAATCAGCGGTTGTTGACATAGGGTACTCTGCCACAGTGCAAGGATGCCTTAATCGCTTGCTTACAAAACCAATTAATGGTTATTACTTAGTTACAGATGTTAAGTCTAAGAACGTATGTGACAGGTATGGTGTTTTTGCTGAGGGCTATTATGGGCACCAAATCGATCCTTTTAATAATTCTCTTCTTCTTTACCGACGGAGTTTTGAGCTTGAGAAATTATTAAGCTCAGATTCAGCGCAGGTGATTAATTATAAAGTTGATGAGATGGGTAGTCTTCAATTGAATTACAAATCATTAAGTACCCATGAACTTAAATCACGATCGATTCGTTCTGCAATTCAGGCTGGAGTTATGGCTTATGTTGAGGATGCAATTACTGTTCGTCGCAATTTACTACCTGATTTTTATGTTCCATCTGAATTAGCTGCTAAGATTTATTCAGCGTTTGTTACAAACATGTCTGATGAGGAAAGCAAGATCATAAATTCTCTGGCTCTCGATGACCATTATTGTGGTAGAGGGGTTCAATAGTTTCCATGAGTAAGGTTTCTTTCACAAAAAACTAACTACCTTAACAAAAAATTCAAAGGAAAGAGCAGTACTATGCCAAGTGATTCTCTCTTTACCAAAGCTATTTGGATAACTTATCACCAAGGTCCTGTGGAGTTGATAAAGAGGACCTGGCGTTACCTTAGAAAGCATGGCATGAGGGGCGTCTGGAGCTATCGTTCCCGAGGACACAACTATAACCTGTGGCTCTGTATGGAGGCTAAGAGAATTGAAAATCTTCTTCAAGCTGCCTCAGAAGATATTGCAAGGTTTTCATATAAGCCCACGATTAGCATTATTATGCCTGTTAGAAATACCGATTTAAATTACCTCATACGTTCTATTAGCTCAGTCTGCAACCAAGTGTATCCTTACTGGGAACTATGTATAGCTAATGATGGTTCTGACAAACGGGAAATAAAAGAAATCTTAGAAAGTTTCCATGCAAAAGATAAGCGGATAAAAGTGGTTGATTTACCACAACACATAGGAATCGTTGGGGCAACCAATATAGCTTTTTCTATGGCTACTGGTCAATTCATCGGATTTTTGGACCATGATGATGAGTTGGCGCCGCATGCATTATTGCAGGTAGTTCGCTGGTTAAATAAACAACCAGAGTTGGACGTACTCTATTCTGATGAAGACCGTATAATTGGTGAAACGCGATGTGAACCGTTTTTCAAGCCGGATTGGTCACCAGATTTATTGCTTTCGATGAATTATATCGGGCACTTTTTGGTAATTAGACGTGAATTGATTCAAGAATTGGGAGGACTGCGGCCAGAAACGGAAGGAAGTCAGGACTACGATCTTGTTCTGAGAGTTACTGAGAGAACGAATCGGATAGCGCATATTCCGGAAATTCTCTATCACTGGCGTGTCACTCCCGGTTCAATAACAAACCGAGCTGCAAGCAGGACACGCGCTCTTGATGTAGCACAGAAGGCGCTTGCATCTGCTATCGAAAGACGAGGGCTGCAAGGAGAAGTCGTACAAATCGACGAAGGACGTTACCGGATAAAGTACAGAGTGCAAGGAACCCCCCGGATTAGTATCATCATTCCGACCAAAGACAAGCTACATTTGCTGCGGCGTTGTGTGGGCACAATTCAGGAACGGAGCAGTTATAAGAACTACGAATTGATAATTATCAATAACGAAAGCGAAGACCCGGCTACGCTGGATTACCTCGCTTTTGTTCAGCAAACGGGTATTTGTAAGGTGATTCCCTTCGCCGGACAATTCAATTACGCAAAGATAAATAACTTTGCCGTGGAACGAGTCGAGGGAGAATACCTCGTGTTCCTCAATAACGATACTGAAGTAATTTCGCCCGATTGGTTGGAAGAACTGTTAAGCTATGCGCAACAAAAGCGGATAGGCGCCGTAGGTGCCAAGTTGCTTTTCCCCGACAACACGATACAACACGCTGGGGTTATCGTAGGTTTGGGCGGGGTAGCGGGGCACGCCTTTTACGGACTTCCAGCATCGGAACCCGGTTATATGGGTCTTGCTACTGTGACACGTAATTGTGCTGCGGTCACTGGGGCGTGCATGATGCTGCGGCGTGCCGTATTTGAAGAGGTCGGGGGGTTTGATGAGAATTTAGATATTGCCTATAATGACGTAGATCTATGCTTACGAATCATTCATCAGTGTGGCTACTACACAGTCTGGACGCCGCACGCGGTGCTATACCACTACGAATCAGCCTCTCGTGGGCATTACCAGCCGGAACATAATATTCGATATTTCTGCGAGAAATGGCGTGATTTTCTCGACCGAGGTGATCCTTTCTACAATCCAAACCTGGCGCTAGACAGAATTGACTTTATGATAAAGGTTTAGACTTTGAGTCTGCCTTTGAAGTAAGTTCTTATATGGATGAAGGAGGTCAGCAATTTTTATGGACCTTATACTTACTGGTTTGCATGTTAAAAATTTCCGCTCTCTTAGAGATGTTAATATTGATTTTCCTTTCAAAAAACCTTATCTCCGGCTTTTTATAGGGAAAAATGACACCGGTAAATCTAACCTTCTTCGCGCAATAAAGCTCGTATTATCGAGAGAAAAGGCCGAGCAGGAGGATTTCCATGGTCGGGAGCAACCAATTGAAATCACTGCCACATTCGTAAATGCAGAAGATCCTGGAGGCACTAAATATACCTGCTACTATTCATATTCTCTCGATGCGGGCCGTAGAGGGCCCTCCATAAGCTGGGAACCAACATCACCTGATGTCCAGTTTGAGCCTGTATATATCCCTTCGCTGAGAGATATTACTGCTGAACTGAAATATACTGACCGGAGCAGGAATGTATTTAGCCAACTAATTACACCATTACTCGTGGATGAAAATTTAGAACGGATAAAGGAGGAGCTTCGCAACAAAGTCAGCGAGGTAGTGCAAGGCCTTTCACAGCACATAAGCAATAAGACCAAAGATATATTGGGGCGAGAAGATATTTTTTTGTCTTTTTCTCCCGTGGTTAAGACCTCATACGACTTTTCAAACGTCCAAACAGGGTTTGGGCACCTTAGTTGCCACGGTCATGGAACGCAGAGTTGTGTAGTAATGGCGATCTTTGACGTGTATGCGGAGCAGGCCAGAAACGAAGGAAAGAAAGTAAAAAACTTATATTTTCTAATCGAAGAGCCTGAAAACCATTTGCATCCTGAACTTCAGCGAGCTATAGCTGGGAGGCTTAGACAATTATCCGAAGGATACCAGGTATTTGTTAGCACTCATTCTCCCTTTATTCTAGACAGAAGTTTGAGTGTTGCATGTTACATGATTTCCTTTACCTCAGAAAACAGAACACAGGTCTCATTTATCGATACAAGTAGGGAATTCTACGATCTTATTACTGAGATAGGTGCACGACCGAGTGACCTTCTCCAACACGATGCAATTTTGCTTGTAGAAGGCCCTTCAGATGCTGCCATTTTGCGCGAATGGCTCCAGTTGTATTCCATAACTTCAGGACGGAATTTAGCCGATAGAGTCCTGGTTCTTCACTTGGGCGGGTCATCATTATACAGCGAGGAAAACCAAATTCTATTGTCCGGATTGAAAAAGAATGTGGGGATATGGGTGTTAATAGATAGCGATCGGGAGGAAGAAGGACAGAATTTTGGACCTAAAAATGCTAATGTAAAAAAGGAATTCAAAAAATTGTGCGAGAATTTGAACGTACCTCTAACGGTGACATGCCGGAGAGAAATTGAGAATTATTTTAACATAGAAGCAATCAAAGCCGTTTTTAAAGGGGAAATTAACCTTGACCAAGTTGGCCCGTTCGCAAACATAAAAGAATTAGTGTTGAAACCGCTAGGATACAATCAAACACGTGATGGTCCCAAAATTGCATCACAAATGAAACCTGAGGATCTAAGAGACACAGACCTTTGGGAACTCTTTGATGCTATCTCTAAAAAGCTATATGGATAAGGGAGGTGTGTTTATTTGGCTGAAGTTTATGTAAGCCCCCTCCCACCTGCTTGTATACGCTAAATCCAATAGTAAACAGTAGGATGCGGCTAGATCCACGAAAAGATTCCTCATTAATTAATTTTGAAAATTGTCCATATTTAGATTAAACAAGACCACCTCCGTATTCCAACGAAATCGATCACCGATTCCCGATTGCTCGCGACCAGCAAATCGAGATGAGTGACGCTGTTACTTCTGATATAACATGTATAGTTCCACCCCGAAAAGGAAAGCATATTTCCATAGTTAACTTGAGGAGGATCACTATGGAAAAAGTAAAAAGCTTTCCTGGATTTCAAAGAATACCTCGGCACATCGGGATCATTCCTGACGGGAACAGAAGATGGGCGGAACGAAATGGATACCCGAAAGAAGCTGGCTACGCTTATGGTATCGACCCCGGCTTTGAGCTTTATCGACACTGCCTGGAAATTGGCGTCAAGGAGATGACTTTTTATGGTTTCACGCAGGATAACACCAAGCGTCCTCTGGCACAAAGATTAGCCTTTCAGCGGGCTTGTGTGGAAGCGGTGATGAAACTGGCCAATCACGATGCCGATTTACTTGTTGTTGGTAATACTGACTCGCCGATGTTTCCCAAAGATCTACTTCCGTTTACAAAAAGAGTGAAGTTTGGCAAAGGCTTGATGCGGATCAATTTTCTCGTTAATTACAGCTGGCAATGGGATATTGGCAAAGCCCTTCAGCAAGTCCAAAAAGGGATGCCATTGAAAAATGCCCTGGTTAAACATCTGGGTTCGGCCGAAATCTCGCGCATTGATTTGTTAATTCGCTGGGGCAATAGGCGAAGATTAAGTGGCTTTCTCCCCGTGCAAACGGTTTATGCTGATTTTTACGTTGTTGAAGAATTATGGCCTGATTACGAAGCCGAACATTTATTCCAGGCACTGCGCTGGTATGAGGAACAGGATATAACTTTAGGCGGATAAGATTTCTTCTCTCCCATCTCGAAAGGGGCGTTCATTTATGAACATCTTAGTTGCAGGGGGGTGCTAATGTCAATCAAATAGTTGACCACCACGATAATCAAAAATTTGACCACCCCAAGGCAAAAATTTTTGTTGTTTAGTTAGCTTGGGTGATGTCTTGTTGTTTTTTGCTCTCCTTAAATCGGTAT